>JAUYSE010000166.1 GCA_030696465.1 Legionellaceae bacterium | reverse complement strand
GCGGTGTACATAAATCCACCTGAATCGATTGAAATAGGAAGTAAATCTGGACAGTCGGAGGTGTGTATGGCAGGATAAGCGAGTTAGCTAATTCACTACAGAATTTGTCTCATTTCCCCTGGCACGCTCCGGATGAAAGATTATCATGACATCATATTGATGATAAAAGAGCCTGGGCTTTTAAATCCCGTAGCTCTTGCAGAAAAATTACAAGCCACTTTCAAACATCGAAATACCAAATTTAGTATACCTATTGAGTTTGACGATATAGAAATGATCCAATTACAAAATTTATGGACTAATCACTTACGAGGCTTAGGAGATATTCGAAAAAAATTGGATTTACCTGATAAAATGAGCGGTCTTCTGGCTGAAGTTAACGGTTGGCTAATTAATTTGCAAAAAACCATTGATGCGATGAAAGAAACAGAGCGCGGTCAATTAAAATCGTTTAAAACTGTTCAATCACTCATAGATGATTTAAATGATAATAACGATTAGATTAATTAGTGCTTTTTATCGTTATATCCAGTGGAGTCACACGATAAACAGATCTGATAAGCGGGAAAATCTTACCACCTTAATTCTAGGAGTCTTAAGTGGCAAGTCTGTTAGTAACACTGATAAAGAATGGTTAAAAGCTATAATAACAAACGAGATTGAAAAATATAAATCGAATACCTGGGACATAGCAGATCCTCGCGAAGTTCTGTTTGCTGGCGAATGTAAACAGGAATTACTCGAAGTTCTGGGAACAGATGAGAAGTAAAAGCGAAGTCTACTAATAATAAAGAGGTGCGTGTAATTTCTTGACCGCTCTAGGCCTTTTTCAAGGGTTTTCATGATCTTTTTGAACAACCATCATATGTAGGTTTATGCGTGTTTACGAAAGCCCTTTATTCGAGAAGCCTTGGCACCACTAATATAATCAGGCGGGAATTCCTTTCATGCAATCGGGATGACCTGATAAAATAAAAATAGACGCTTACTTAAATCGCGGTCCGAGAGCACAACCCCTTACTTCCCTGAATTAAATCGAGCAACGTCTTTTCCAAATCCCACTGAAATTGATAAGCGGTATATTTATAGAGTTTATTGAGATCGGGTCTACGATGCATAATATCTTCGTAATCTTGGCCATAAGCCTCTTTGTAAGCTATATGCTGAATAATAGAACTGCTATGGGCCAATTTTTTTACCATTTCGGCTAATTGATTGATGCTAATCAGTTGATCGCGTCCAAGATTAATAATTTCACCCATTAACGCAGGGGTATTTGCAATGATATCAAGCGCAACAACCACATCACGCACATCGCAAAAGCATCTTGTTTGCTCTCCATCACCATATACCGTAATGGGTTCATGGCATAGAGCCTGCTTCACAAATCGTGGAACCACCATTCCATAATAGCTACATTGTCGAGGACCAATAGTATTGAACAATCTTACCAAGGTCACTCTGATCTCTTTTGAACGAGCGTAAGCCAATGACAACACCTCTTCGGTAAATTTGCTAGTCGCATAACTCCATTTACTATGAGCTGCTGATTTGAACGGTATAATGTCCTCTTCGCTCGAGAACTCCTTACTGGTTGGGCCGTAAATTTCTGAGGTAGAAGCCACTATGAGGCGAGCGTGAGAATGGCTTTCACTCATTACTCTTAATAATCGCTCACAACCGAGAATATTGCTGGTGATGGTTTTAACCGGATCAGCCAAGAGATTATACATACCCACCATCGCCGCTAGATGATAGATTCTATCTGCCCACTGGACTTGTTTTGCTAAATTTTTCCAAGTGAGCAAATCGGCTTTTTCAAAATGGAATCTAGCGTTTTTTAGAAGTGGGGCGATGTTTTTTTTCAAACCGGTACTAAGATTATCCACTACGAGAACCTCATCGCCCCGTTGAAGATGCGATTCAGCTAAGTGAGATCCAATGAACCCTGCCCCACCCGTTATTAATATTTTCATCCGCTTCAACCATTTTTTAAACGGCGCTTGTCCTGTTGATTATAGTCTATAATTCTAAACAGGATTGTTGACATCATCCCCGGCATATAAAAAACAGTAACATCAAAGTGGCAGCTCAAGTGTCAACAGCCTAGTGGATATCTTTCCTTTTAAAAGGACGTTGCTATGAATGAGTTTTCATATCTAAATTATGTTCAATTAGTCGAAACAATTAAAGCCACGATTCCTTTGATGGATTTTGCAAAAATAAAAAAAACAGACCAACAGTTTTTTATTTTAAGACATGATGTTGAGTTCTCTGTAGAGAAAGCCTATGAGTTGGCCACCCTTGAACATGATCGTTTGGACATTCAATCTAGTTATTTTTTTCAGTTAAGAAATTATTCTTATAATGTATTATCGTTTAAAAACATGGGGTTAATTAAAAAAATGGAGAGCATGGGACATAAAATTGGGCTGCATGTGAATATGTCTGGATTAGAGTCCTTAGATAATATCGCCGATTTTATAAAAAATGATGTCACGATTCTACAAAATGGACTAGGAATGCCCATTGATCGTTTCTCCTATCACCGACCCACACATACACTATTAGGACTGCATCTAAAGATTGATGGATTAATTAATGCTTACGACAAACTGTTTTTTCATTTAGATAATACAACCGCCGACAATGGCCATATTCATTACTTCTCGGACTCACAACATCAATGGAAATATGGAAACCCCCTTTCCATATTAGAAAGCCCTATCAAAAAAATACAATTGTTAATACATCCATACTCATGGTCTAAACAAGGCTATGATAATCTTGATAATTTTAAGGCTCTTATTGCATTAAAAGAAGACCTGATGCGACAATCAATGCAGGATGAATGTCAACATTTTCCGAGTGAATTACGTGATACTCCTCCATTCAGAGCATCTCATGAATAAATATAAAATTACGATATTTGGGGTTAAAGAAACGACCAAAATAATTGCGGAGTATTTACACCAAAATGGCATTGAGGTTGACTTAATCGTATCCATTGAGCCCTCTGTTTGTGAAAAAAATCATATTGCCGACTATCTCGATTTGGAAAGCACTGCCCAGTTAACCGGTGCCGACTATTATTGTGTAAAAGACTATTCGTTAAAGCACTTAGACGATGATTTTTTTCAGAAAAATGAATTTGAAATAGGGGTTGTGTATGGTTGGCAAAGACTCATACCCGAGGCTATTATCCACAAATTTAGTAAAGGGCTTTTTGGATTCCATGCCAGCCCTGATATTTTACCTGGAGGAAAAGGACGGTCGCCGTTAAATTGGAGCATCATTCTTGGAAAGACCGTTTTATATAATCACCTATTTAAATATTCCGTGGAAGCCGATGCGGGAGACCTCTATTCTATTACAGAATTTCAAATTAATTCTCATGATACCATCTTAACCTTATTGTACAAATCGTTGCTGATCGCTAAAAAAGAAATTGTTCACCTTATACATGATGCAAATGCCGGAAACATAAAGTTGCTTCCTCAACAAGGAACCTCTTATTTTTTCCCAAAACGATCGCCTGAAGATGGGCTTATCCATTTTGAAACTCAAACAACAAAAGAAATCGTGAATCTCATTCGTGGGGTAACAAAGCCATTTTCAGGCGCATTTTGTTTTACAGCAGCAGGAACAAAAATTGTGATTTGGGAGGCATGGGCGTTCGATGATCACATTGATTTTTCTCATTATGAAATCGGTGAGGTCATTGATAATTTGTATGCAATGCCCATCATCAAAACGACCGATGGCAGTATTATTTTAAAAAACTACGAAGGCGCCATCCTCATACCTAAGGATAAATTGATCTCTGGAATGGATTAATTTTCAAGTACTTCAATTTCCTTGTTTTTACCGGGGTTGACATAACGATAAGGTTTTCCCTCTCGATTAAGCGGAATTGCTTGTAAATATTGTGTCCAATGCTTGGGGATTGGTGCTGTCGTAGGTTTAACCACTAACGCCGATATACCCTGAGCAGTCGTTGGGTAAACACCGTTGTCTAGCTTGTAAAATTTCATCCCATTTTCAATGGTTACTATATCTTGTTGTGTCTTGTCTAATACAATAGAGGTCTCTTTATTTAAATGATATCGAAAATAAATAGAGGTACCAATCGCTAATACCATGACAATGAGCATAATCTCAATGAGCGTGAGTCCATGGGATAAAACGCTGGTAAATTGTTTCCTGTTTTTTCTCACAAATTGAACTCTCTCTAAAAAAATTTGACACAAGGCAAGAGCATCTGAAACCCAAACCGTAAGAAACGGAGAAATTTGAAACATTAAACTGCTCCGCTCCCTCACGGTCATACTCTTATACATAAGTGCACCCACAGGTGTCTTCCCGGAATTTAGAGAAACTTGAGCGAGCGCGCGAGCTTTAGTTTCTCTTAATGTCCGGGATCCCTCTATGATGAGTGGCGCAGTGCTCATTTATGAATAGAGCCCGGGCATTAAGGGCCTGCTAAGGCTCGCGCGCTCGCCAAGCAGCCCTAAATCCCGGGACGACACCTGTGGGTGCTTAAGGTGAGCACTTGTGTATAAGAGTATG
>JAUYSE010000096.1 GCA_030696465.1 Legionellaceae bacterium | reverse complement strand
AAGCGTATCATATTGTGCTGTGTTGGTGAACGCATATCATGAATTCCCACTTTTTTTAAAGGAATTCCTTAAATAAAAGCAGCTTGATTGAAAAGAGATCTTTTTTGAGATATAGTTGCCTCACAAGGTCCAATACAGCTTATTTATAGTACATGACGGAGGTTTCGTGCTCGAACTATCTGCTATTATTGCTACTTCATTTTCTGAAACAGGAAAATTTTTCCTCCTAGAAAGCACTTCTCTTGACAAATTACCCGATCCTCCTCAAAAAATAGACCTTAAGGTTCATCTGAAAATTCCAGATAAACCCTTACAATCCCTCTATAAAAAAGCATCTAAATTAAGCCCGAAATCTTCCCCCAGTAAACCGTCCTCAAAAACTTCTTCTCAAAATAATTTTACACCAAACTTAGAACCTCTTTTAGAAACACTCGGTAAAATACAAAATCAATTACATTCGCTCACTTTTGTTCTCGACCTCAATCATCCCACACCCAACGATGCCTCTTCCAAATCCATAGACTATCGTCAAATACATCAAGACCTATGCCTGCCCCTATTAGACGCGCTACAGCAAGAGCTTCTGCGTGTTGCAGCACTCCCACGTTATACCTCTATTTTTACAAAGCGTTTTGTCGACATAAAAATTCTTGAAGGCAGTAGTATTGATAACGCTTGGCTCATCCAGCACGCAGAACCCGTAGACCTTCTACTCAGCAGTGCGAATACCGCGCTTTCTCACTACCGTCAGCCGTTAGAAACCCCCTCCTTCGCGACAACACCCGCTGAGGTTTCTACATCACTTACCTACCCAGAGTTAGCCTTATTTTTTAATACCTATTGGAATGCGTCTCAAAAACTACCGACAGGAAAATCTGAGACCGTCTGTACACAAAGCACTAATATTGATACCAACACAGAAGTAGAAACGCAGCACGAACTCAACACTGAGGTTCCAAAGACAACGCAGCCATACTATATTCCAAGCGTAAAAAAACAAAAAACCCTCAGCTTTGATAAGCTTTTAACCCTCATTGAAGAAAACATTATCAAAGCGGCACAATCTCCGGAGGCAAGCACTACCACTACCTTCCCCTCCGCCAAAATGCACTTATATCTGCAATGGTTACAAGATCACTGCTTCACCCCCATACAAGGTTATAGTCATCCCGATTACACTTGGATTCCCGGGGTAGCAGAGAATAACACGCTGGCTTTAGAATCCATTCCCTACGGAGGGGCTGCCAATCAAGCAGGGAAGTTCTACACTAACTTCTGGGAAAGTCCCTATCAGCGTCTTGAGCTTCACGGAGACCATGCCAGCATTCATCGTTATTCTCCAACGCTTGCAAGCAGTAATGATCCTTTTGCGTCAGTCGCCAATATTCCTTGTTATTCGAGCACCGAGCCCACCGCAACGCTTACCGATCTGGCTGATCTCGTGAGTCAAATTAGTGACGCGCATCACTATTATCCCTCGCTGCACCATTCCCAAACCACATGGAACCCCCAAAATACACTTAATCAAGCCATCAACCAACATCTTGCGCCTTATCACTCTTCTCCGTTTTCCCCCATCACCCCAAGCGCCTTTGAAAATATCTATGTATCTTTCCAATCCGCCGGAATTCATCAATTTTTTAGAATATTTCCCAATGATTTGAGCCTTGATCTCCGCACGCAACTTTGGCAGCGTTATTTTTCAAAATTTGAACAACTGGATTATTTCATTCAAGATCTGTCTTTTCAAAAAACGAGTGAAGCGATCAAAACGATACAAGGATGGGGAATTATCCGTCAGCGATTATTCTTTAAGTTTCTTGAAAATATTGGTTTATCCAGACAACCTTTAGATAAAATCGTCACCACCTATACTGTATTGTGCCAAAAATTAGCGGAGCTCGGTGTTGACGAAGCATTACTGCTTAAAAAAAATTGGCATCCCGCTAAAAGTGGCTACGGGCCTATCGAGTTTATGGGCGCAATGCATTATGTGTTAAGGCTTGCAAAAACGCATGATTGTCTTGAAGAACAGATTGCTTGCTTGGATGACTTGGTTTTCTCAAGGCTTAATTTAATCCCCCTCTTCATGCATGATGCTAAAATCTTGTGTAAAGAAATTTGTATCAACGCCCCAGATCCCTCTACTTTACTCACGAAGACAAAAACTTTCGATCATAAAAAACTTTCTTTCCCCCCTGCACCAAAGCACTTCACCTTTCAAAACCTGTCTGATTTTGATGATCTAAACGCACGAATGCCTACGTCCGATCCAAGTCTAGAAATGCACCAATTTTTTGTCTCTACCCCTGCGCGTGCGCTTTCCGTGAAAAGTTTTCATGCTTTTTATACACAACAATATGCACTGAGTGTATCTGCGCCCCCAGCAAAAAAAACGCTACAGTTTCGTCAATATTTTTCTTTATTCATTATGTTAATCCATCGCCTCCATCAGCGTATTTCTACGCCTGATTGCCAAAAGATTCTCGATTTGATTCGAAAATCAAGCATTATCCACACAACAGAAATAGCGAACTATCTTCTGACACATCCAGAAATAAAATTTTCTCACGCGAGCGAACTCGGGTCTTTCTTACAATCTTTTAATGTGCTGACTTCCTCTAAACAAACAAAAGCAGTGAAAGCAAACACTGACTTTTGGCTGCGCTTTTGGCAACAACATAACCTCGCAGCAAGAACCTTCTATGCTTCCTGTATGGTAGATAATCCTAAGCTTTTTGATCTACAATTTGCGGCATTACAACAATTAGACCTACATAAAGACGGTTCTTTTACCCCCTATGCTCAAGTACTCTTTATTGCCTTATGCCAAGATATAGCGAATTTTAGCAGTTTAAAAAATAAACTTTTCAACTTACAACATCCACTTAAAGTGCAGTGCTTACTCCAAGCTATTGTCCATGAACATCATTATTTTTATTGTGATACGCTCAACACGTTTCTAGACAGCAGCGAACAAAATCCGCAAAAACTTGAACAGTTACTACGCTCTAATCTTTCTAATTCTGCTACGATTGATCTTGATCTTTGCACTACCCATGGAGAAGGACTGCAAAAAACGTTACAGACCATCTGTGAAAAAAATGGTTTGACGCAAAAATCTCCCGCTCAAAGTGCAGAATATGTTCTGCTGAGTTGCTCTTTGCCTTCCGAGGATCGCCAAGCGCTCACGACCGCATTCTACGAGGAAGTTTTTCAAGATCTTAGCAATTCTGAATTCAAAACCTGTATTGTAAAAATTTACACCCAATATGCTCTACAAGAAAAAACCTTGAAAAATACCCAACAATGCATGCCTATTATTCCCCTCTATCAAAATATACCTAATACCGCGTATTTTCAAAACAATAGCACCGAAATTCAAAACCTCCTGTTTGCCGTTTCCAAAATACATCCCCTAGAGACCCTTGAAAAACTGCTGACGCTGGTCTCAGCACTCCATCGCGCTTATCTGCCACTCTTTTCACAAATTTTTAAGAGTACTTATTCTTCTCAAAAACAAACACTCTTATTACAGTATTGTTTGACACTCGCTCAAAAAGGATTACCACTCTCACTCATTCAAGAGGTAGTGAGTACCCGACTTGCAACTATGGATGCCGCTGCATTAAGTAATGCACTAACTTTTATGAATGCACTCGGTGATTTTTTCACGACACACAAAAATCATCCGGCATTCCCGACCTTAATCCGTCAAACCGCTCTGATTAAAGCAGATAAACATGCAATCTTATTTACCTTATTATCAGGCCCACCTTCTGATACCCTGGCACATTTTCTTGAACTGATCCCCGCAGAAAACTTTAACGATATAATTCAGATATTTGCTGATGCTTTAACGTCTGATAATGCAGAGCGGATTTCCCAGATTTTTGAATGGTATATGCGCAGTTATATTGCATCACAAGCATCGCAGGCTTCCGAACCCTATCCCATGAATGCCAGCATCTATTCTGGAATCTCTACCTTCATTGACACACTACTACAACATGAAACACTTTTTACGGAAACGTCCACTCTTTTTGCAAGCACCACACCAACCCTCTCTCGACTAGAAGCAACGCTGTTTACCGGAGAAATAGACAGTCTTTCGGCATTAATCCATGACCCACGCGGTGATCGAGCGGTTTCCGAGCGACCTCTCGAAGATAAAAGCACACGTAGTAAGAATATTACCAGATTATTCAAAGAATTAGGCGCGATCTCTGCAAGTACTGCGCCATCAGCGTCTATTAATACGCATCAGCTTTCTGTCGAACTTGACTACTTCATCCATGCAACAGAATCTTCTTATGGTATTTACCAAGGGAAAGGCCCCTCTGAATTAAGTCCACAAGAACTTAAAACCACGCTAGAAACCCTCCGTAATACCCCAAATTTAAGCTTTAGCGAAAAAGCGCGTGTCGCACTACCGCTGATTCAAGAAGCTTTATTCTATGCCACTGGGAAAACCTTAAACGATACTCAACGTCTCGCGCTGGTTCAGGCTGCTTTTGCGCCACAACGCCTGTTATTTCAAAACATTGCCACCGGCGAAGGTAAAAGCCTTACAGATATGTGTAAATGTGCGCTGTTATGGGCAGCTGGAGGAGGTGCGGTACAATATACGACTTCAACGCTCGTGGATGCCCAGCGCGATTTTGACGAATTTAAAGGATTTTTCAAGGTGCTTGGTATTCCCACTTCCAATGGCACCTTACATAGCCGCTCTGACGCCACTGCTTTTCAAAAACATGGCGTTAATTTTAGTACCTTAGAAGAACTGGCACTATGGCGATTTCAACATGATCCAGGAACTCGTCACATTCGTTCGGTTATCAACGAAAGCGACTCCGCGTTTCTAGATGCACGCGCCAGAACTCCTCTTCGTCTGGCCGTCCCCGAACTCATTTTGCGCGAAAATCCCTGGATATATGCAGGTATCAATGCTTACTTACAAAAAAACCATGAAAAATTAAAAGAGGATATACAGCAAGATATCTTGAACAATGGTATTCAACATTTCTTATTACAGCACTTTCAGACAGAAACAACAAAAATAGAGGTACTCGATCACTTAAGCCCGCAACAATACCACGCCTTATTCCAAGACGCTTATTTTGCAGATCGCTTGAAAGAAAAAATAGATTACCAAATTATAGAAGATGATACTGGAAAACGACATGTACACCCCATTAAAGATCACTTCGCCGCAGATAATCAAAACACGCATTTTATGGGGTATATCCATGGCTGTCTTTGTGCAAAAATTAATAGTGACCCACCAAGAATAAAAAATGGAACGACCGTTGAAATTCCCCCAAAAACGAATAGTCACGCAGAGGGAAGTATTACGGGATTGGTACTCGCCGATCTCCACGCAGATCCAGAAAATATAGTCTACTGTTCTAGTGGGACCGTTGCCGAAACCGCTGAAGAACGGCAACGTCTTGCAATCGATTTGACGCCACATGCGGCCTTTGTACACATCCCCAGACATCAGACCTTACATCGCATCGATCATGATGCTGACCATCCGCGCGTGCTTCCCCATGAAACCGCGCATTTTAAAACCATTCTTGAGCAAATAGCAGAAATTCAAACAAAACACCCCGGACGACCCATTGTCATTTGTTTGAAAGATACCCTCAGTAGTGAGCATTTTTATCAGCAATGCATTGAACACAGCTATCCGAAAAGCCAATGCTTTAGCGGTAATCCGCACGATGCCAAACACTTTGTGCATCAGGCTGGCTCTGTGGGCATGATTTCAGTGATCAGCCCCGCCTTGTTACGCAATATGCATATCAAAAAACAAAAAAAATATGGTCTTGCAGTCATTTGTGCGGCAGTGCTTTCTCCACGGAATAAAGAACAGCTCTTTGGCCGTACCGCGCGTGAGGACGCAGAAGGAGACACCTATGAAATTGTCACACAGGCTGATCTCGAGGCTTATACAACACAGCATCCGGCGAGCGATCTACATGCCTGGGATCCCGAAAAACATCCTCTAGAATTTATGACATCGCTCTCGCTCTCCATTCCCTGGATACAGAATGTCCCAGCAGAAATAAAGGAAAGTTTTATTGCAAAGGCACAAGCCTTCTATACTCAAAAAGAAGCTTTTTTTGAGTATCTACAACATCATAACCCCTTCCTCAAAGAAGAAGAACAACAGACCTACGATGCTTTAGTCGATGCCTATATACAAAAATATGCGATAAAGACGGAGGTGGTCCCCTCTTTTAACAAGCTTCTTGAAACCCACATACCGGCGGATCTCCATACAGTGCCGTCTTTGCTACGTACTCAATATGCAAACCCAGCACTTTCGTTTCTCCATGCCTCAGAAGAAAAAACCGTCAGTCTTCCCTCTGATTTTATCCAACGTTGGCTCAGCGACGAATCCCATGCGCAAGCTGACTGGATCAGCGCTTGGTTCTCCAGTAGCCAAAAAGCAGCTCAAACCGCCTTGTGTCAGGCGCTGATAGACGAACTCGACAATACTGAAGATGGCTATACCCAACTGTTACAAAACCCCCGATTTTATACTTTACTAAAAGAACTACCTTCTGTAAGTCCTGCCTTAAAGAGCGCTCTTTTAGAGCCATTAAACGCCGAGGCACAAAAAAATGGCTTCAGTCCCTCACTCAAAACCGTTCTTGAAAATATTCAACAGCAACTTTCTGGCAGCTGGGAGATCGAAAAAGAGCCTTCTTTTAACGAAGCCCTAGAAACCTATCAGTTGTCGGCGCCCTCCTTAACGACAGCAGCAGAATTACCGCCCACCACTGCAGCAGCAAGTACCGAGACAGAAAATGCAGTCAATATGATAAAAGCACTATTGAAAAAATCTAAACTTGCCTTTGAAAAACTAATTCTGAACGAAAGTTTTACGAGCTTACTCGCACACCCAGCAGCAAAAGAAGCGTTCAAAGCTCATCTGATTAAACAGATCTCTAAACAAGGCGCGAACCCTAATTTATTAAAAGCACTGAGCATTCTACAAAAAGCACCAACCTACAAAAACATATCGCTGATTGATAAAGAATTTATTATGGCTTCTTTTGCGCAATACAAGAAAAACTTCTGGAGAATCGATAAAACGCGCCAAAAAGTCATGCGTGAGATAGAGGATACGTTAAAATCACCCGATTTCGATGGCGATTATTTTAAACTCATTCACGAACAAGCACGAAACATATTACAACAAGATATCCATGCAAACCAAGGCCTTTTCTTTAAAAAGCATTTCCTGAATAAAAGTCGCTTTATTAGCATGTTACAGAGCTGGCTTCCTATTGTGGCCTCAACCACTCAACAAACATTGAGTGGCTTAACACCGTTTTCTCCTGAAAATCCGCTTAAAAAAATAGGATTTTTTGACCGTGGCTTGGATAAAGTGATTCACAGTTACAATAAAGAGATCGAGGACATTAAACCCCAAAATATGCCTTAAGCAGCGGATAAACCGCGGTAAGTCTGCATCGGAGAATATCCGCCCCTTACTTCGTTCCAAAAATCCGATCGCCCGCATCTCCGAGGCCCGGTAAAATATACCCATGTTCGTTCAATTCGCGCTCAATGGCAGTGGTATAAATGGGTACGTCTGGATGTGCCGCATGGAAGGTCTTAATGCCTTCTGGAGCCGCCAAAAGACACATAAATTTTATATCGGTCGCCATAGTTGCTTTGACACGGTCTACCGCCAATACAGCGGAGTTACCGGTTGCTAACATCGGATCAACAACAATAATGCGACGGCTCGACATATCTTCCGGAAATTTTTGATAATATTCTACAGGTAATAAAGTATTGGGATCACGATAAAGCCCAATATGCCCTACTCGTGCACTGGGCACCAATTGCAGTAAGCCATCTAAAAATCCCGTCCCTGCCCGTAAAATGGCGACAATGCAAAGTTTTTTACCGGATAACACGCGAGAGGTCATGGTTTCAAAAGGCGTTTCAATCTCGGTTTCTTCCATAGGCAGATCCCGCAGAATTTCATAACCCATCAAATTCGACACTTCGCGAATCAAGTTACGAAAATCATTGGTGTCTGTCTTTTTATTGCGGATAACGGATAACTTATGCTGCACTAACGGATGATCTATGAGCACCACTTGACAATCGGACATTACTATCCCCTTCATTCAGACAAATGCGCCTATGCTACTTAGCTTACTCCCTCTTTTCAAGCTTTATGTGACCGCGGCACACGGGAATCGGATATTATGAGCAAGTAAAATACGCTCATTTTGTTGGAGCAGAAGTATTCGGTTTATTTGCTAAAAAAACCTTACTTAAGAAAGAAACAAGGCCTCTCACTGTAGAGGGAAATTCTTTATTATCATTATGATGTGCTAGATCTCTTAGGGTATCGCCCAAACGACCCTGTCTCAAAATAGGTAAATATTGTTTAATATTCTCCGCGTTTACTGTTTCTGGAGTGATCTTATACTTCACCATGAGTTTCTGTATGGGATCGCTCTCCTGTATATTTTTATCTACCAGAATATACAAGCGAATTGCCGCAGTTAATTTATCTTTTTTACAATAACCTTTAAACAAACCCTGATAAAAATGCTGAGGCTCATTTTCTCTTTTTAGAATATATATCGTTAGCTCTTTTCGTATTTTGAGTAAAAAATTTTGTTGTTTTTTATCCGGAGCAGATTCAGAGTTAGGGGGTTGCACTGCAGGCTCCGGCTTAGAGACAGGATCAAGTGTAACAATAGGCGTAGATATAGAAGCAAGATTTGGGAATTTCTCTGATTGAAAAGTAGAATTAGGCAACTCTAACGCAGGAAGTATAGTATCGTTTAAATGTAATGCAGGGATCCTTGAGTATGCTTCCGAACTCAGTCCATTCAAAGGATTGCCCAAGAACGCTATTGTTGGTCCACATGCTGGATAAGACTTCATCCGCTTTAGCGAGGCCAAACAAAGATTCGCAACCTGTTGAAAATCAAGATTGCTTTCTTCCAGAGCTAAATGCTGTGCCGTGTAATAAAACAAAGTTAAGCTTGAGGACAATTTACGGGCATCTGTATCGCTACCCATGAGCGTCACCTCAGAAAGCCCCTCTTCTAGTTTTTTATGCACTTTCTCCAAGATTTCTTTGTATCGTTTACATAAAAGAGGATTTTGTAAATATTGACAAGCTTCTTTAAAACCGACGATACTATAAAATTTCGCAGTACTGCTAAAACCTAATGTTTGCAGCTGAGGAAAAATATACCAAATCCAATGACTGGCTTTTTGTCCTTTATCTATTTCCTGACAAGCTTTTAGATAATCTTTTGCTTGTGCTTTGATAAAGTCATTTATAGATGCCGGCATTAGCTTTTCCAAAAATCAGTGTGTTCTTATATTATACCGCATAATTATACTTTTATAACATTTACCTTACATTTGTCACCAAACAAACACATCTTATACGTAAAATTAGTACGATCTATCCGAGCCGCGACCGTGAGGGCATGGCTTTACACACAAGTAAAGCCATAACCGTGAGGGAGCGGAGTAGTTTGATTCTTCAAAGTGCTCCGCTCCCTCACGGTCTCGTATAGTCGGATAGATCGTGCACATTTTGAACCTAAAAACGAGCTCGTGCTGTTTGAATTTTAGATAATCTTACCTTATATCCCGAATTTACTCTTTTCAAACCAAGCCATAAAAGTGTATAATCGTTCATTTTTTGGTAAGAACTCACCACAAATGAACCAATCTCCTAAAGTCGGCTTCGTAAGCCTCGGTTGTCCCAAAGCACTGGTAGACTCTGAACGTATCATTACACAATTACGCGCACAGGGTTATGAACTTGTCTCTAGCTACCAAGATGCTGGCGTAGTGATCATCAATACTTGTGGATTTGTCGAGTCCGCCATCCAGGAATCGCTAGAAACCATACAAGAAGCGATGGCTGAAAATGGCAAAGTGATAGTCACCGGTTGTTTGGGCTCCAAAGTCGATCTTATCCGCAAAGCCTGTCCAGGGGTCTTACACATTAGTGGCGCACATGCTTACGAAGAAGTGGTGCAAGCGGTACACGAGCATCTTCCTTTACCGAAAGATCCCTTTGTACAACTCATCCCTCCACAGGGGATTAAACTGACTCCCAGACATTACGCCTACCTCAAAATATCTGAAGGCTGTAATCATGCCTGTACCTTCTGCATTATCCCAACCATGCGAGGAAAACTGCAAAGCTATTCGATGCTGCAAGTGCTCAGTGAAGCTGAAAAACTCAAGCAAGCCGGCGTACAAGAATTACTGATTGTGTCTCAAGATACCAGTGCCTATGGCTTAGATACGCGTTATAAAGAAGTTCTCTGGAAAGAAAAAACCTTACAAACTCGATTTTATGATCTGTGTGAAGCTTTAGGGCAATTGGGCATTTGGGTACGCTTGCATTATGTATATCCTTATCCCCATGTAGATAATATTATTCCATTAATGCGCGATGGCCTCATTTTACCGTATCTAGATATCCCTTTACAGCATGCAAGCCCGCGTATTTTAAAAGCAATGAAGCGACCCGCCAATCAAGAAAACACCTTAGCACGTATTCAAACTTGGCGTAGCATTTGCCCGGATATCACTCTGCGATCGACTTTTATTGTAGGATTCCCAGGAGAAACTGAAGCAGAGTTTCAATCTCTACTAGATTTTCTCGAAGAAGCGCAACTCGACAGAGTCGGCTGCTTTATTTATTCTCCCGTCGAAGGTGCTGCTGCAAATCTGTTGTCCGATCCAGTCCCTCTCGAAGTACAAGAAGAGCGCTATCATCATTTTATGGAGTTACAAGCAAAAATTAGCCAAGCACGCTTAGCCAAAAAGGTAGGTAGTCTGCAAAAAGTCTTAATCGATAGCGAAGAGCCCGATTTTTGGGTAGGCAGAAGCACTGCCGATGCCCCAGAAATTGACGGTTTGGTCTACGTACCCAAGAGTACGCAAACCCGCATCGGTGAAATAATCACGGTTCGCATTCAAAAGACCGATGCCTATGATATGTTTAGTGGGTAGCGCATTTAACTTCCCGCACTGTAGCCAGATACTGGAGCCAAACTCAGTGTCTCCTCAATGCATTTTAAAAAGGTTTTTAATTCCTCTTTTTTCGTATATATATCAATAGGCATCGCAGGATTTCCAGTATTTGATTTTTTGACATGGTCCTTACAACGTATAATAAAATCACGGTACATCTCTAACGTATATCCTCTCGCCAGTATAGCTAAAAACAACCCGCTTATTTCCTGGCGCATGACACTATGAAACGCCCTTATCGCAGTACGAGTCTCTGGATATTTATGGCTGGGTTGTCTTGCCAATGAACGCGACAATTGAGCAACACTTTGAAAAATAAATTTTATTTCGTCTATTCTCTCCGAAGGAAAAGGTAATGCACTCAGCCAATTCCCCATAAAATCATGATTTGGGTTTTCTTCTTCGCTCAGCACTACCCAATATTCATCTAGCATATCTAATATAATGGGTTCTAACAATTTTTGCTGCTTTTTGGCTAATGTATGTTGAATCGCATACGCTAATACCGTTGATAAATGTTCTTTGGCAAATTTTCTATCTATACGCCTCTGTATATTTATCTGAAAGCGTACTACCGCTTGCTGCCATGTTAATTTATCGTAGCCCTTGAGTAATGAAAGTTTTTGTTTTTCGGCGCACACCGATACCATCACAGGAAATAAAGACTCTGCTTTCTGGACATCTCCAAGAACATAAGTACTTAATAATTTTGGTAAGTTATCTACATAATACGAGATAATCTCTTCTGCACATAGCTTGCCAAGTGCCCAATCTTTCTCTACAAACTCCAGTGCCTCAAAAGTCTGTTCGCGGAAAGAATACGCTATCACTTCCCTCAGTAACGCAGTACGCTCGCTACCCTGTCCGTGAAGAAATGAAGGCAACATCCATTTTTTTTCTCCTTCTACTATAAAATACATAAATGCTGTGCGCCACTCGATATTTTTATATTCCTCTATCAAGGTTTCTTTGTGTTGCTCTGAACAGTAGCGAATAGCCTCTTCTAGGCGTACTTTAACTTCGCTTTCACTTTCAAATATAAAAGAGATTAGCCGCTTTTGATCCTCCTTATTCACGAGATGTCGCAAAAATGCGTACGTCCACGATAAACCATGCATCTCCTCTAATATGGGTGTATCTCCTTTATCAAAAGAAAGAGCAATAGAAAACACTAGTTCCACTTTATCTCTCTGTTTGAAAATAAAATTACACAACTTATCTTTTTGATTACTATCGATATAATATTTAATAATAGCTTTATCTGTCGGCAACCCTCTATATCCCTCTAATTCTGGTATATTTTTTTCTCGACAATAAGTGAAGGATTTATCTAATAATGCTCTAATTTCAACCTCGCCCTCATCTTGAAAAATAAAGCCAAGCAGCTCTGTATAAAAGGCGTGGTCAACATATGTCTTAATCACCATATCTATCGCGTCTAGATCTTGATACGCTTGTAGTCTCTGTTGAAAATCCTGATGCTGTGCGCTCGCAGTCATCGCAAATTGAAATAAAGTCTTTAATTCTTTTACAGAATCGGGTTCATCTAAAAGCCTCAGTTGCGCGAGAAGCTCCTCTTTTTTTGCCGTATCTGCCTCATTAAAACACTCCTTTTTCTTAAACGCATATTGTTCTTTTTGTAAAGGGATATTCTTGTCCGCAAGATCGACTATAAATAAAATAAGCTTCCGTAACTTATTATCCTGAATATAGGCCTCTATAAGACGTTGCTGTTGTTTCATACGCTTTTCTATATCAAGCTCGAGGGAAGATCTGCGTATGATTTGTATTGGATTAGTGAGATTTTCTGCCTTTGGGGGGCTTTTTGCTAATGCAGCTTTCCACGCCTGTTTTTTTTCCCATTCTTGACGTTTTTGGGGATCCTCCGGAGGAGATTGTGGTGTTACAGGCGTCTTTGGAGAAGGCAGGGTTACTTTCAACGCTAGTGCTCGCTGTATTTTTTGTAAAAAGAGCTCTCGTTCATCAGAAGGAGCTAATTGCTTTATTGGCGCTAATAGTCGACTAGGTCGACCCTGTTCATTAAATGGCATATTCAACTCCTAAAACAAAATAGAATCGGCAATGAGTCCGATTTTTTATTATATGTGCGTAATTTTTTCAATTAAATGTTAGAGTCACGCTCATCATTCCTATAGATATACTCTTCGCACTTGAGTTTTCGGCGTTGTTGCAACCTCGCTCGCCATCGGTCATGTACCGCATGTACACTTCCTCG
>JAUYSE010000045.1 GCA_030696465.1 Legionellaceae bacterium | reverse complement strand
GTCAGCTGTTTTATGGGCATTATTCTAAAACGTGCGAAAGATTATCCGTCCGCATTAGAGAAATTAGAAAATTTGCAAGAAGTAGTCGAGGCGTATTATACGACAGGACACTACAGTATTTTCATTAAAGTAATGTGCCGCTCAATAGAGGAACTACAACTGTTGTTAATCAACAAAATTCAAGCCATTGATGAAATTCAGTCTACAGAAACGATAGTGCTTTTACATAACCCAATTATGCGATCTATTGTTCCCTGATAATAAATATCTAGTTGAGTGGTCCTTGTATAATGTAGGAGGCAAAAAATGCCTGATGATGTGCTATTGGAAATAGAAAGCGTTACTGATTTTAACGTCGATCTTAGAAAATATCCTACAGCGTTTTACGCAGTGAATCCTTTTTGTAAAAAAATTGTGACAGGAGATGGACATAGCCATCTCATGAAGTTGCTATATTTACCTTTGGTTTTTCGATTTATTCATATCGCTGAAGAAAACTATTATAAAATTTTGGCTATTTACGAAAAACAAGAAGAATACACAACCGAAGATTTTAATGCCTATGATCTTTTAATTGAAGACATCCAAATTTTAGATTGGTTTGCTTGGATTTTTTGGATTGGAGATGTTGTTGGGGATAGAGGCGAGCATGATTATTTTATTCTGAAACTGATGTACGAATACTGCAAAAAAGGTGCGAAAGCTAAATTTAATATAGGGAATCATGACGCGGAACTTATTGTGGCGATGGAGCAATATCCGCATAAAAGAAAATTAGAGTTAACCCTGATGCATCCAATGTTTGCCACTTCTTTGATTGCACTAGCGAGGTCTCTAGAAAACAAGACGCTGACTTTTCCCCGGGTGTTCGAGCTTTATCAAAAAGGTTATTTGCCTTCTACCTTGTTTATGGATTGCTCGGTAAATTCCTCAGGTGAAAGCCTATCTATATATACACATGCCTTAGTGGGAGAGAAAGAAGTTGGCTGTGTTGCAGAGGCCTTAAACTTCACTTTTAGTTGGGAAAATGGCCAATTTATCGCGCACTCTATTGCAGAAATAAATGAACGGTTTGATTGCAAAATTTTACAAGCGGGGCAGTTACATAAATATTACAATCCAACGTGTTATGATGAAGTCATTCAGCCTGTGGTACAGTTGACAACAGAAAATATTTTTATATTTTTTATGTGGAATCGTAATCGAAGTTTCTTACAGAGAACAAAAGAAAAAAATGGTGTT
Source organism: Legionellaceae bacterium (assembly GCA_030696465.1). GTDB lineage: Bacteria > Pseudomonadota > Gammaproteobacteria > Legionellales > Legionellaceae > JAUYSE01. The sequence goes on along the minus strand of JAUYSE010000045.1, from coordinate 2,232 downwards.
TTATTGACCTGGGTGAATGGTCATGATAGAGAAGAGTGTTCGCATGAAAATATTATAAATCTAGATTATGACAATCTTCTTGGAATAACTCTGTCCCATTCTTCCGGGATTATGCATTCTTTTCATACCGCGCAATTATCTTATAGGGAGCTCATCGCACAACAAGCAGAGGAGGAAAGTAAATCTGCCGAAGAGAGTAGTGGGGATGATGATTTTTTTTGGCAGGACTTTTGCTCAGGTGGTCCATTTGTGTCCGTTGATGTAGCGTCGATGAAAGAGTCAGCTTCTGTAATCCCTAAAGTATCGTCATGTTTACTGAAAGATAAAGCAGATTCTTCTGTGTCTGGAAATAGAATTCCTAGAGCGTATTCCTCTGCTTCTTTTTTTGAGAGAACTAAGAGACAACGAGCGCCTGAAGTCGAGCAAACAAAGCATGAAAATCCGCAGCTGTTTCGTCCAGAATAAGGCTTGATGAATAGTGAAAAAAATTCTCGTGCGTATTTTGAGCGAAAAAAAGGTTCCCATACTAGATGGGCTGTTGACATTTCATGTTTGGGTCGATAATTCCGCGGGACGTAGGCTATGGGGAGATGAAATATCAACAACCCCTATTTGAATTTTAGATGATATAACCAGGCTGTATGCCTGGTTATATTTGCAAGATCATTAAATCGCAATGACTATGACGCGTTAAATTATAAGCAGTACTACCAATAAACATGGGCCAAAAAGCTTCTTGATGATTCGCAATCACCAGTAAATTGGCGCCGATATTCTGGATACAATGTTCTACTTGCGTACGTACATCCCCCACTAATACATGTTGTTGCTCAATAGGGATTTGATACGCATCACCTAGTGTTTGCAGTACAGTGCGGACTTCAGCTTCCATCGGGGTTAATATTTGAGCGAAGCCTAAGCCTTGCGCGAGCATCAAGCTTTTAGGAATCTCTATCACATGGAGTAAATGCAGACGTGCTTGTAATTTTGAGGCAAGTTCCACCGCTTTTTCAGCAACAATGATGTGTTGTTCTGATAAATCTGTCGCATGTAAAATAGTATGGTACATGATGGTCGCCTCAATTAAGTACTCTAGTGTAAGTTATGCGTCATGATTGGGAATCTGTCAAATTATTTTTGTAAATACTCTAGGGTTTGTTGACCTTTCATCTCCTCATAGCCTACGTGCCGCGGCCGAAGGTCCGCGGCATCCAGAGATCGTGCTCAATGCACAACCATGCTATACAGATACAGGCCGAAATGGATCCCGCGGACAAGCCGCGGGACGTAGGCATCGCGGAGTTATCGACCACAACATGAAATGTCGTCAACAGCCCCTAGAGGAATCATAACAAAAGGGCGTTCATGCATTCGGGGATGAGGAAGCGTTAAGCGAGGGCTGTGTATTCGGGCGGTGCCATATTCTAGGATATCAATATCTAAGGTTCTAGAGGCAAAACGTATTTTACGGATACGTCCTTGTTTTTTTTCAAGAACATGGCAATGGTGCAGCAAACGATACACTGGCAATCGTGTATGTATTTTTACTACGGTGTTCCAATAAGGGGGGGCATAGCGGCGTCCAACAGCCGCTCCAAAATAAAGGGGCGCAATTTTTTGCACGTAGGTCGCTGGCAGTAATCGTAAATTCTGCAGACCTTTATGCAATTGTCGTAAAGGGCTTTTCAAATTACTACCGAGCGCTAAAAATGCGGTAATCATCTTAGGTTTTTTTCTTCTTTTGCCCTTTTGACACTTCAAGAATCATTCGTCTTTTTTCTTTATCGTCTACTTCTTGAAAAGTGGTCCACCAAGTCATTAAAGCGGGGTCTTCTTCTTTCACTAAGGTACGTAATCCTAAGAAATCATATGCTGCACGAAAACGGGGATGTTGCATGAGTAAGAAAGCGCGGTGACCTTGTCGTTTAGTAAACCGATATTGCAGTAACCACATTTCTCTCATCATGAGTCCAAAGCGTCGTGGGATACTCACATGTTTATTTTGATGTGCAATTACCTGCGACATCGCTTTTTCTAGCGCAGGCAAGGGAAATAAACCTTCTTCCTCTTGAAGACGTTTGGTTTCTTCTTGTAGAGGAAACCATAGAAAAGCGGCCATTAAAAAAGCAGGGGTGACGGGCTTATTTTCACTGATTCTTTGATCGGTGCTTTCCAGCGCAACTTGGATCAAGTCATGTGCGGGATATTGTTCAAATAATGCAGGCGTTAATG
>JAUYSE010000207.1 GCA_030696465.1 Legionellaceae bacterium | reverse complement strand
GTTTACGAAAGAGCTTTACCCGCCACGCCTTGGTACCACTAACATAATAAGGCGGGAATTCCTTTTGAAAAATAAGCATTTGACTAAACATTCTTTGTGTCCTAAAATACCACATAAAGACTTGGGTTTTATATGCAATTTGCTAAGCGAATAGAATGGAGCGATGAAAAAAACACAAAACTCATTGCTGAAAGAGGAATAGGATTTGAAGAGGTGTATACTGCTATTCAAAATGGTTATTTATTAGGGATCGTAAGAGGCAAAGAACCCAAATACACACATCAACGTATCTTTGTGGTTCTCATTAGTGGGTATACTTATGCCGTACCTTTTGTAGAAGAGGAAAACAAAATTTTTCTCAAAACTTTATACCCCTCTCGAGAACTACATAAAAAATATGGTAATGGAGACTCTTATGCGCAGTAAAAAAACACAGGTTGAGCCTATTGATAAAGAAATGATTTCAGAATTAGAATCCGGCGGATATGAAGCCATTGAACATGAAAATGCAGAAATAGAGCGCTATCTGAAAATTTTTCAAGAAAATGGCAATAAAGTAAAAAGGGTCAATATCCGTCTAACAGAATGGGATATTGAAAAAGCACAAGCCATGGCCATGCGTCAAGGGATACCCTACACCACTTTTTTAACGAGTATTCTACATCGTTATTTTACAGGGCAGTTAAAAGATAGTCGCTAAGCTTTGCTAGCCCCCAGACTTCACCGAGGACATATCAATAACAAAGCGATAACGAACATCACTTTTTACGACGCGCTCATACGCTGCATTTACGTCCTGAATACGGATTAACTCAATATCAGAAACAATATTGTGTTTTCCGCAAAAATCCAGCATTTCTTGAGTTTGTTGAATACCCCCAATCAACGACCCCATAAGATGTCGACGTTTACCAATTAAAGCAAAAGCGTTGACAGGAACCGCCTTTTCAGGGATGCCTATCAAAACCATTCCAGCATCGCGTTTTAACAGGCTTAAATAGAGGTTCCAATCAACGCCTGCAGATACCGTACAAATAATGAGATCGAAAGTACTGGTCAATTTTTTAAAAATGGATGGGTCGGCTGTGGTATAAAAATGATCAGCACCAAAACGTAGACTATCTTCTCGTTTGTTTTCGGAGTGACTAAACACGGTCACCTGAGCGCCCATCGCATGGGCGATTTTAACCCCCATATGCCCTAAACCACCCAAACCAATAATAGCCACTTTTTTACCTGCGCCTATATTCCAATGTTTGAGTGGGGAATACAAAGTAATTCCCGCACATAATAATGGTGCAGAAGCATCCAAAGGCATATTTTTGGGGAGATGCAAGACAAACTTTTCATTCACCACTATCTTGTTTGAATAGCCACCTTGCGTGACACAGCTGCCATCACGCTCTATTCCATTATAAGTGGGGGTCATCCCTTCACTACAATATTGCTCCAATCCCTCATGACAGTCTTCACAATGCTGACAGGAATCAACCATACAACCCACACCGACAGGATCTCCAATTTTAAAACCAGAGACCCCCTTCCCTATTTGGGTCACCAGACCGACAATCTCATGCCCGGGGACCATGGGGAAATTTCCTCGACCCCACTCATCACGCACCTGATGAATATCGGAGTGACAAATGCCACAATAATGAATATCAATTAATACATCATGCTCACCTACTTCACGGCGCTGAAAAGAAAATGGGGTTAATGGAGATTTTGCAGAAACAGCAGCATATCCTTGAACGGGAATCATATTCGTTGCACCTGTAGGATTGATTACTAGATCCAGAGTAAGGAATAAAGTTTCTATTTGCAACCATTACAAAATAAAAAAGGGGCCAGAGGCCCCTTTTGAGTACAACAAAAACTTTATCGTTTGGAGAACTGTGTTGCACGACGTGCTTTGTGCAAACCAACTTTTTTACGTTCAACACAACGTGCATCCCGTGTAAGAAGCCCGCGTGCGCGTAGCAAGCGACGGAAAGACGTTGGAGACGGCTCAGCACCTTCTACCAAATCTGTTTCATCGTAAGATACTAAAGCACGAGCAATACCTAAACGTACTGCACCAGCTTGACCAGATATTCCGCCGCCATCAACATTAACATAGATGTCAAAACGGCCATCCATTGCAACGGTTTCTAGCGGTTGACACACGACCATGCACGCAGTTTTGCGAACAAAATATTCTTCTAATGGGCGTTTGTTAACTACAATTTTCCCCGTGCCAGGACGGATAAACACACGAGCAACTGAGCTTTTTCTACGTCCAGTGCCATGGTATTGTTTCTTAGGCGCAGCCATAATTATTCCTCAATATTCAATATTTCTGGTTGCTGAGCATCATGCGGATGCGTTTCGCCCGCATATACTTTCAACTTCCGATACATGTCACGACCTAAAGAATTTTTAGGAAGCATGCCCTTCACTGCTAATTCTATAGCGCGTCCAGGATGGCGCGATTGCATTTTTTCAAAAGTAACCGTTTTTAAGCCCCCAGGATATCCTGAATGACGATAGTAAAGCTTATCTTTAAATTTACGGCCAGTTACCGCCACTTTGTCCGCGTTAATGACAACGATGTAATCACCGGTATCTACGTGAGGGGTATATTCTGGTTTATGCTTGCCCCGTAAACGACGTGCAATTTCTGCAGCCAAACGACCCAACACTTTACCGTTTGCATCGACCAAAAACCACTTTCTTTCAACTTCATGCGCTTTAGCGCTAAATGTTTTCATTCCAAGAACTCCGTACCACCTTAAGACGACCACACAAGCTATGTGTAATTTTTATTTTCAAAGCGAGAGATTTTACCTAAAATTAACGCAAGCTACAAGTAAACTGTTAAATTATTCCTGCATTTTAGATTTTAATTTCAAACCCGATTTAAAAGTTACCACCCGCCGCGCACCAACAGAAACCCGATCCAACGTTTTAGGATTCAAACCAGGCCGCTCTTCCTTGTCCCGTAATACAAAATTACCAAAGCCGGAAAAGTGCACTGGTTCACCACGTGACAAGATTTCTCTTAATAAATCAAAAAAAACTTCTACTACTTCTTTTGCCTGTTCTTTCGTAAATTGATTACTTTCAACAAAACTTTCAACAAGGCTCTCAACTATATCTGCTTTTGTAAGCGCGCTCATTTTTTCAATCCCTTAACAATATTTGAAACTTTTCTTGTAAAGCTTGCACAATGCAATCCATGTGTCCATGAATCTCTGCATCAACCATTGTTTTTTTATCATCTTGCAATATTACTGCAATCGCAAGACTTTTCTTACCTGCTGGAATAGAGGCCCCCTGATATACATCAAATACATAAAACGCCTTAATCCATTCCCCTGCAGCAGAGGAACGCACCGTTGTCTCAATATCTGACGCCAAAACCCGTTCGTCCACCAAAAAAGAGAGATCGCGTCTATTATACGGAAACTTTGCCACAGGCATATATTGCGGTTTCACTGGCAAAGAAAGCGGAGCCAAAGCACACTCAAAGAGATATACTTCTTGTGAAAGATCTAATGCCTCAATAATATTTGGATGCAACGCACCACAGTACCCAACAAACTCGCTCCCTTTTTGAATCCGCGCGCACATTCCCGGATGTAAAGCCGGATGCTCTGCAGGCACAAAAGAAAACGATTCTTTGGAAAACGCCGATAATACTCGCTCGACATCCCCTTTCATATCAAAAAAATCAAAAGGTTTATCGGGTTCTGCCCAATGCAAAGCACCTGGGGAGCCCGTTAATAACCCTGCAATCATCGGAATTTCCTCAACCTGAGATCCAGCCCCATGAAATACAACGCCATTTTCACACAAGCGCAACACTTGATGTTGCCTATGTATATTGCGCATCATTGCCGCGATTAATCCAGGCCACAAACTCACCCGCATCACAGAAAGCTCTGAAGAAATCGGATTCAGCAAACGCAACATCTCTCTGTCTGGATGTAAGAGCGTCTGTAATTCTGGATCGACAAAACTATAATTAATCACTTCTTGGTACGCTTTGCTCTGCAATATCTGCATAGCCTTCCTCGACGCCGCATGTCGTTGATTCACGGGCATAGGAGATAATACCGCTTTAAACGGCGTATAAGGAATATGTTCATACCCATATACGCGTATAATTTCTTCTATCAAATCAACCGCTAAACGTAAATCTACGCGATGCGCTGGCACCGAGACCTTCCAGCAAGCAGCGTCTTCTCGCACCACACAACCTAATGCAGTCAAGATTTCTTGCATACGTGCTTGTGGAATCTCAAAACCTACGTAGCGCGCTACACTCTGAGGGTCAAACACAATATCAGGCACAGGTTCAGGCATCGTTCCTTTTTGCACACTCACAGGACCGATCTCACCACCGACTATTTCCAGCAATAAAGTACTGACACGCTCCATCACCGTAGGTAACGAAGTAATATCAACACCGCGTTCAAAGCGCTGTGCCGCATCAGAGGAAAGCCCATACCGCCGAGCCACTCCTGCAAGCGCAATAGCATCGAAATAGGCGCATTCAATAAAAATATCCGTAGTATGCTCAGTCACCGCACTTTCCGCACCACCCATGACGCCAGCCAAAGCTAAAAGCCCTTGGGAATCCGCGATACACAAAGTTGGCTGCTCACAGCTAATGTTCTGACCATTCAACAAAGACAAGGTCTCACCCGCATGACTCCAACGGACTTCAAGCGCACCTTGAATTTTAGTCAAATCAAACGCATGTAACGGTTGACCTAATTCCCACATAACATAATTCAAAATATCAACGACCGGATGTACAACACGTAAGCCCGCTCTTCTTAAGCGTTCACGCATCCATAAAGGAGTCAACGCATGAGGGTTAATATTCCGTAATACTCGACCTAAATAATAAGCACAAGCTTTTGGATCCTGAATCGTTATTGGCAATGTATCTGTGATTGCCGCAGGCACCGCTTCCACCGTTGCATTGGATAAAGGGATATTCAATAGCGTTGATAATTCTCGCGCCACCCCTAAAACACTTAAACACTCCGCACGATTAGGCGTCATGTTAATGTCTAAAACCGTATCTTCTAAATCCCAATACTTACGAAAATCCATACCAATAGGTGCATCTGCATCTAACTCTAAAATACCGTCCGATTTATCCGAAAGCCCTAACTCTTCCACTGAACAGAGCATGCCCTGAGACAATGCGCCACGCAACGTGGTTTCTTTAATAATAAAGTTCCCAGGCAATACAGCGCCTGTCAGCGCCAAAGCGACTTTTAGTCCTGCACGTACATTGGACGCACCACACACGACCGACCATACCCCTGCCGAACCCGCATCGACTTGACACAAAGTCAATCGATCTGCTTGTGGATGAGGGGAGGTTTCTTTCACCTCTGCAACCACAACCCCTTGAAAAGGAGGTGCAACCGGCGCAACACTTTCTACTTCCAAGCCCGCCATTGTCAAAACATCTGCAATATGCTGTGCTTTTTGTGGAAGCGAAAGCAGCTTCTCTTTAAGCCAGTCTATGTTCACTTTCATAATAGAATATCCAATTGCTGGGAGTATAAATAAGCGAATACCCACTACCATTTGTAGGTTGAGCCTTGGCCCAACATGGAGGCTATTGTTGGGCCAAGGCCCAAGCTACAACCTCTTAAAATTGACTTAAAAAAGCAATTTCATTGTCAAAAAAAGCACGTAAATCTTCAATGCCGAAATACAGCATGGCGAGTCTATCAAGACCCATTCCAAAAGCAACTCCTTGATATTTTTGTGCATCAATACCTAAGGCTTCAAAAACACGAGGGTGCACCATACCGCAACCACCAAATTCAAGCCAGCCCGTAAAGTGACAAGAACGGCAACCCGCCCCATCACATTGCGTACACATAATATCTACTTCAGCAGAAGGTTCTGTGAATGGAAAGTATGAGGGCCTAAACCGCACCGCCACTTCTTTTCCAAAAAAATCTGAAATCCAGGCTTGTAACAAGCCTTTTAAATGTCCTAAATTTACGGACTCATCAACAATTAAACATTCTAATTGATGAAACATGGGCGTGTGCGTCATATCAGAATCACAACGATATACACGACCCGGAGCAATTAAACGCAACGGCAAGTTCATTTCTTGTAAAGCACGAATCTGTACGTTAGACGTATGCGTCCGCAACAAACGGCCATCGCCAAAATAAAAGGTATCATGCATTGCACGTGCTGGATGGTGAGAAGGAATGTTCAACGCTTCAAAGTTGTAGAACTCTGTCTCAATTTCGGGACCATCTGCCAACAAAAAACCTTGGGATTCAAAAAAAGCGATACTTTTTTCACGAACCTGTGTCACTGGATGCATAGTGCCGTACTGTGCCTGACGACCAGGTAAAGTCACATCTAAGCGTTCAGATGCTAATCGAGCGGCTACGGCCTCTTCCATCAAAGCAGTCATTTTTTGCTCGATGCTATCAACCAGAGTACGTTTCACCCCGTTGACTTGCTGACCCACGCGTACTCGATCTGCAGCAGGTAATTGACCAAGCTGTTTTAAAATCTCGGTCAATTCCCCTTTTTTTCCTAGATAATCTACTCGAATTGCTTCTAAAGTGGATACATCTTGGGCCTGCTCTATAGCTGACTGTGCTTGCGCTAAAATATTTTCAATCATATCTGTTTATGCGCTCAATGCAGTCTTGACCTTTTCAGCAACTACTGCAAAAGCATCTTTGTCATGCACTGCCATATCTGCTAACACTTTTCTGTCTAATTCAATACACGCTTTTTTTAATCCAGCAATGAATTGACTATAAGTCAAACCACATACACGTGCTTGTGCGTTAATTCGCGCAATCCACAATGCTCTGAATTCTCGTCTTTTTTGACGTCGATCGCGATAAGCGTATTGTCCTGCACGAATAACTGCTTGTTTCGCTACACGAAACACCCGACTACGTGCACCATAATAGCCCTTGGCTAATTTTAAAATCTTTTTATGGCGTGCTTTCGCAGTAACGCCTCTTTTAACTCTTGGCATATCTTATTCTCCTCAATTAACTACCATGCAACATTCGGGTTACCTGAACAGCATCACCCCCAGTCAATCTACGCGCAGTCACGCGTAACCGACGCTTTTGCTTGGTTGTTTTTTTGGTCAGAATGTGATTTCTGTAAGCGCCTCGACGCTTAATAGCTCCACTCGCTGTTTTTCGAAAACGCTTGTGGGCACCTCTATGGGTTTTTAACTTCGGCATTATATGCTCCGAAAAAGTTTATCTACATCCAAGATTGCACTATCGTTATGCACAACAGATACATCTAGGTCTCATTTTTTCTTTGGCGCAAGCACCATCAAAAGTTGACGTCCTTCTCGTTTTGCATGCACTTCAACAATAGCAAACTCTGTAGTGTCTTGCTGTAAGCGTGACAATACGTTCATTCCTAAATCTTGATGCGCCGCTTCACGTCCTCTAAAGCGTACGGTGACTTTCACCTTATCCCCATGTTCTAGGAAACGTTTCAGGTTTCGTAGTTTTACCTGATAATCCCCTTCTTCCGTGGTTGGGCGAAACTTTAGTTCTTTTACTTGAATCTGTTTTTGTTTTTTGCGCGCTTCCGCCTGTTTTTTATTAA
>JAUYSE010000181.1 GCA_030696465.1 Legionellaceae bacterium | reverse complement strand
AATTAGATTTGGCGGAAGGAAATTTAATTCGCAGTATTGCACAGGTAGAATATCAAAAAGTGCAGTATGAGCGCATGAAAATACTGGTAGCTAAAGATGATATTTCTCGTTCGCATTATGATGAGGTGCATGCTCGTTACAAAGAAGCGGTTGGTGAAGTCCAAGTACAAAAAGCGCAAGTAGAAAAGGCGCAAATTAATCTAGGATATTGCACGATGCTGGCCCCGTTTGACGCTATCATCGGTAAAAAATACGTAGATGTTGGTAACTTGGTGGGCTCCGGAGAGAGCACCTTACTCGCTCAAGTAGTACAAATGAACCCCATGTATGTTATCTTTAATCCTAGTGTTGCCGATTATGAAGAAATGTTTTCCTATATTCAAAATCAACCTTTCTCCATACAAGCAAGCTTACCAATGGGTAATGCGACGTTTACTGGTACCTTAAATTTAATTAATAATGTTGTCGATCAGGGTACCTCTACGGTTATGATGCGCGCCACCGTAGAAAATCCAAAATTATTTTTGCTGCCTGGGGTTTTTGTCAATGTGACCATGCAGTTGGGGCAAAATCCAAAAACTATTTTGGTTCCTACGAAAGCCATTATGGATTTGCAGGGACAATCCATGGTGTATGTCGTTGATAAAAATAGCGTCATTAGTTCTAGAATAATCCAGATTTCCGGGGAGTATAAAACATCTACGATTATAAAATCTGGTTTGCAAGTTGGAGATAAAGTAGTGATATCTGGTCTGCAAAAATTACGTCCTGGGCAAAAGGTTGTGGCGGTTTCTGCATGATAGAATTTTTTATTCGACGTCCCATTTTTGCAATGGTTATCGCTATATTAATGACCTTGGTGGGTGGGATTTGTATTTTTATATTACCTGTGGCGCAGTATCCTGCAATTGTTCCCCCGCAAGTGCAGGTGACTGCACAGTATATTGGTGCAGATTCGGATGTGGTGTCTAGCTCGGTAACGACTCCCTTAGAACGTAATATTAATGGCGCAGAGGGCATGATATATATGTCCTCTGCGAGTACCAATAATGGTAACTCCCTTATTAACGTGACGTTTGATCTTGGTTATGATGTAGATATTGGTGCAGTGGATGTTCTAACGCGCACCAACACCACAAATCCTATATTACCCCCTGCAGTGAATCAAGCCGGGGTGAATATACAGAAAGTGTCTACTAATATGGTGTTGGTTGTTAATTTATTAGGGTCCAAAAAAGAATATGATGCTGCGTTTTTGAGTAACTATGCGGATTTAAATATTACACCGGTGTTAGCGCGTGTGTATGGGGTAGGGAATGTTAATAATTTTGGTTTATTGCAATATGCTATTCGAGTATGGCTAAATCCACAAAAAATGGCCAGTATGAGTATTGCACCAGAAGATGTGATTAAAGCAATTAGCGAGCAAAGTCAGCAGGCCGCAATAGGGGCTATCGCACAGCCTCCGGTAGATAATACACTGCCGTTTCAATATCAATTATCGACGTTGGGACAGCTCTCTGATCCAAAAGATTTTGCAGATATCGTTGTAAAAACGCAAGATAATGGGAAAATTGTCCGTATCAAAGATCTCGCTCGCGTTGAGATGGGGGCACAAACCTATGTTACCACCTCTGAATTTAATGGGGGGCCAACCGCCAGCCTAGGGATATATCAATTACCAGGTGCCAATGCAATTAATATTGCGGATAAAGTACGTCAAGCGATGGATGAATTAGCGACGCGATTTCCAGAAGGGATGAGTTATACCATTGCTTACGATACTACTTTGTTTGTCAAATCCTCATTGGAAGAGGTCGTAAAAACATTGATAGAAGCGGTTATCTTGGTATTTTTGGTGGTGTTCCTTTTTCTGCAAAATTGGCGGACCACGTTAATTCCTTGTATTGCTATTCCTGTTTCTTTGATAGGTACGTTTGCACTATTCTCTGTATTTGGGTTTTCTATTAATACCTTGAGTTTACTTGGATTAGTCTTAGCCATTGGATTGGTAGTAGATGATGCTATTGTTGTGGTAGAAAACGTTGAAAAGAAACTAGAACAAGGGGTTTCGGATATTAGAGAAGCAACACGCTTAGCCACGGAAGAGGTGCGCGGGCCTATTGTGGCAACGACGCTTATTATGTTGGCGGTATTTGTCCCTGTTGCATTTATTCCAGGGATGACCGGCAGTTTATATAATCAATTTGCCTTAGCAATTGCGTTTGCGGTAGCGCTTTCAGGTATTAATTCTTTAAGTTTAAGTCCTGCACTGTGTGGCTTATTACTGAGCCCGACCAAACACGTTCCTCGTTTTTTTATTTTTCGCTGGTTTGAAACGGGCTATCAAAAACTCGTACAGCATTATACCCGTTGGGTAGAATATGTTTTGGATCATAAAAAAATGATATTTCTTGTTTTTCTTGGTTTGATAGGCTTAACCGTCGGAGTATTTCATATTTTACCGACGGGCTTCATCCCCGATGAAGACCAAGGATATTTTATGGTGATTGTGAAGGAGCCAGGAGGGGCCTCTTTATATAGAACACAAGATACGGTTAAAAAAGTATTAAAGGTTCTACACGATACCCCAGGCGTTGCAGATACCATCAGTATTGACGGTTACAACATTATTGATTCCATTAATCAACCAGATACTGCGGTCTTGTTTGTGATTTTAAAACCATGGGATGAACGCAATACGCGGGACTTAAGTTTGCCTTATATTATGAAACACGTACAAATGGCGGCAATGGAAATTCCAGAGGCGATTATTGGGGTTATCAATGCACCCTCTATCCCTGGTTTAGGATCGGTCGGTGGTTTTCAGCTTGAAATAGAAGATCAAGGAAATCTTGGCCTCAATACTTTATATGATGCAACAAATACCTTCTTAGAGAAAGCAAAGTTACGGCCAGAGTTACAAGCAGTATTTTCAAATTTAGCCTTAGATTCACCAGGATTTTATCTGGAAATTGATAGAACCAAAGCGAAGGCCATGAAAGTATCCATAGGCGCAGTATTACAAACCCTACAAACCTATTTGGGTGGATATTATGTCAATAATTTCACAAAATATACGCAAGTATATCGTGTGATGTTACAAGCTGAGGACGCTTCGCGTGCGCATCTTTCCGATATTAATAATTTGTATGTACGCAATGATATCGGGCAGATGGTGCCTTTAGGCGCTTTATTAAAGGCCGAATTAACCCATGGGGCGTATAATATCCCGCACTATAATTTATACACGGCGGCGATGATCACCGGCTCTAATGCGCCAGGTTATAGTTCTGGACAAGCTTTAGAGGCGGTAGAGGAAGTCGCGCGTGAAGTACTACCGAAAGGCATTGGTTTTGAATGGACAGGGATTACTTTCCAACAATTAAAGGCCGGAAATATTGCCTCTATGGTATTTATGCTGTGTATCGTCTTTGTATACTTATTTTTATCGGCATTATACGAAAGTTTTACGATGCCCTTTATGATTTTATTAGCGGTGCCTTTGGCTTTATTGGGTGCGGGGCTTGCTTTATGGATGCGCTCCTTGGCCTTAGATGTGTACGCGCAAATTGGCTTAATTATTCTGATTGGTTTAGCGGCTAAAAATGCTATTTTGATTGTGGAGTTTGCGAAAGAAAAACGTCATGCAGGCGCTTCTATTGTGGAGGCAGCTTTAGAGGCTTCAGTCTTACGATTACGACCAATATTAATGACGGCGTTTGCCTTTATTTTAGGGGTACTACCTTTAGTTACCGCAACCGGCGCTGGCGCAGCCAGTCGGCACTCTATTGGTACTACCGTGATGGGGGGGATGCTGCTGGCAACGATATTAAGTTTATTAATGGTCCCCGTTTTTTATGTGAGTATCGAGACCATGCGTGAACGCGTGATTGAGCGATGGACACATAGACATCAGAAGTCATAATGATTCGTTACTGAGGGTTTGTATTTTAATTGGTGGCGCATGTGTAAATTTGTATTTTAATTTTTGGTTCATTCATGTATGAGGTAGAAGTAATAAATGCTAAAAGCGTCTTTAAAAAAACGCTATCCGCCATCCCTGGCCGCTCGCAAAAAACATCCTGTTTTTTGACGTTTTTTAAAGCGCTTCTCGCCTCCATTACTTC
>JAUYSE010000148.1 GCA_030696465.1 Legionellaceae bacterium | reverse complement strand
CCAACAACCGGTTTTCCTGGCGACAATAGCGATGTGGTCCCACCTGAATCCATTCCGAACTCAGAAGTGAAACGCATCAGCGCCAATGATAGTGTGGGGTTTCCCCATGTGAAAGTAGGTCATCGCCAGGAATTTTTTTATAAAAAGCTCATATTACTTGAGTTTTTAACGTAGAAACGCATAACATATCCAAGAATTCCATTACTTATTAGTCTCAAATTAATCTTATAATTTCAAAAATTTATTCTTAAATATATCCTTGCACGGTGCAATTAATGAGTAGTGAAGATCCATACGAAAGCGTTGTTTAAGTATGCTATGGATCCTCGCTACTCTTATTTCTGTAGTCATTGTATGCCTCAGTGGAGGCGAGGATGACGAGATTGAGGCATACGTGAAAAACTCAATTACTTCCCCAGCCCCCAAAAAGACGGTCTCAGTAAAAATCATACCGCACAGCGTTAAACTTTAGGTGCATACTTAAAAAAATTCTCGTACACTATGCGCTGGTAGGCGAAGTGCAAGAGTAGCCATGTTTTTGGGTATTAGATGTCTGAGAACTTGTTATGAAAAAATTGGCGCATGATATTAGCCTTACATTAATGATTAAAATAATGCTTCTCGTTATGCTCTGGTGTGTTTGTGCCAAGAGTAGCGTTCCATTTCATAAAAATCCTCAGCAATGGTTTTTTGGTGCCGATGCTAGCACCGCAGCCGCTTCTAACAAACATCCCATCTCATAAGAGTTGTAGTATCATTCTAAAGTAGGAGTTTTTATGATTCCAGGCAGTGAAGTAGTTGATTTATCTAGGTTACAATTTGCAGTCACCGCACTCTATCATTTTTTATTTGTTCCATTAACCATAGGACTTTCGGTATTACTAGCGATTATGGAAACCGTCTATGTCATGACGGGCAAAGAAATTTGGCTTCGCATGGTGAAATACTGGGGTACATTATTTGGAATCAACTTTGTTTTAGGAGTTGCCACTGGTCTGACGATGGAGTTTGAGTTTGGCACCAATTGGGCGTATTACTCGCACTATATTGGGGATATCTTTGGGGCGCCACTGGCTATCGAAGGCTTAATGTCGTTCTTTTTAGAAGCCACTTTTGTCGGTTTATTTTTCTTTGGTTGGAACAAACTAAGCAAGATGCAACATATGTGTTGTACTTGGTTATTAGCCCTAGGCACCAACCTTTCCGCTCTTTGGATTTTAATTGCCAATGGTTGGATGCAAAATCCAGTAGGTGCTGTATTCAATTATCATACCATGCGTATGGAAGTTGATGATTTCTCAAATGTAATATTTAACCCTGTTGCACAAGCTAAATTTGTACATACCGTCAGTGCGGGTTATGTGACAGGTTCGGTATTTGTGCTGGCAATAAGTGCGTATTTTCTTTTACGAGGTCGAAATCACGCTTTTGCGCAGCGATCCATTGCAGTGGCAGTATCTTTTGGTCTTGCGTCCTCCTTATCTGTAGCTGTTTTAGGAGATGAGAGTGGGTATGTTGCCAATCATAATCAAAAAATGAAAATTGCGGCAATAGAGGCAATGTGGCATACAGAAAAAGCCCCTGCAGGCTTAACGATTTTTGGTATTCCCAATGAGGCGACCATGAAAACTGATTATGCTATTGAAGTGCCCTTCGTTCTAGGCTTGATAGCAACACGTAGCCTGAATGAACCATTACAAGGTATTAATGAATTGATTGAGGATGGAAAGCTACAAATTAGAGAAGGAATGCTTGCATATAAAGCTTTATTAAAACTACAAAAACAGCCTGCAGATGAAAAAGCAAAAGCCGATTTTGCTGCTCATCAAAACTCATTAGGCTATGGCTTATTATTAAAAAAATACACCGAAAAAGTGACGGATGCCACAGAAGATCAAATTAATAAAGCAGCACATGATCTAAAGCCGGCGGTAACCCCATTATTTTTCTCTTTCCGTATTATGGTGGGATGTGCATTGTGGTTTATTGCGCTTTTTGTCGTAGGATTCTACTTATCAGCGAGACATATTATTGATAAAAAACGCTGGTATTTATACGCCGCCGCATTCTCATTGCCATTACCCTGGGTGGCCGCAGAGCTTGGTTGGGTAGTGGCTGAATATGGTCGACAACCCTGGGTTGTGCAAGGGATATTGCCAACGTTTATGGGGACTTCATCAGTGACAGCGTCGCAAGTGATGACTTCGCTCTCGGGATTTGTGATTTTTTATACGGCTTTAGCAATTATTGAAGTATATTTGATGGTGAAATATATTCGGCTTGGCCCTGATCATTTGACGCACTAGGAGAAAATAATATGTTATTAGATTATGAAACATTACGAGTAATCTGGTGGGTCTTATTAGGGGTATTATTGATTGGTTTTGCGGTCATGGATGGTTTTGATTTAGGGGTAGCCATGTGGCTACCCTGGATTGGCAAGACCGATACCGAGCGACGTATGATTATTGGCAGCATTGCTGCAACATGGGAAGGGAATCAAGTCTGGTTTATTCTCGGCGGCGGTGCAATTTTTGCAGCGTGGCCAACGTTATATGCTTTATCCTTTTCGGGTTTTTACTTAGCAATGTTGATTGTTTTGCTAGCGCTTATATTACGACCCGTTGGATTTAAATATCGCTCTAAATTAGAAGCCCCGGTTTGGCGTAATGCTTGGGATGGTGCTTTATTTATCAGTGGTTTTGTGCCAGCACTTATTTTTGGAGTGGCCGTTGGCAATACATTGCAAGGTGTTCCTTTTTATTTTGATGAAAATTTACGTTCATTTTATACCGGAACCTTCTTTGCTCTATTGAACCCTTTTGCTTTATTATGTGGAATATTATCCGTATTGATGTTGGCAATGCATGGTGCTTTTTTTCTGCGCGTAAAAACAGAAGGAGTCATTCAGCAACGTGCCACGACAGCGGCTCAATATACTGCATGGATGGTGGTACTTCTATTTATCATCGGAGGTGTATGGCTATTTTATGGGATAGACGGATATCTATTAAGTAACGCCGTACCGCATGATGGCCCATCGAACCCTTTGTATAAAGCTGTAGAAAAGAAAATAGGTGCGTGGTTATTGAATTACCAGCAGGCGCCGATTATTATGTTGGTTCCCCTAATGGCTGCGTTGTCTCCATTGCTGGCCATTCTATTTAAAAAATATGTGAAGATTGCTTTCCTTTGGAGTTCTGCGGCAGTTATCGGCATTGTTTCGACGGTAGGGGTTACCATGTTTCCCTTTATTTTACCGTCCTCCACCCATCCTGGAGAAAGTTTGATCGTATGGGATAGCTCTTCAAGTCAGCTCACCTTATTGATCATGCTCTTTGCAACTGTGGTGTTGTTGCCTATGGTTCTGCTTTATACTGCGTGGGTCTATCGGGTCTTGCGTGGAAAAATAACAGAACAAACAATGATTGAAAATAAAGAAATAGGTTATTAATAGGAGTCAGCATAATGTGGTATTTTTCATGGATTTTAGGTACAGGATTTGCCTGTGCGTTAGCGATTATGAATGCGGTTTGGGTTGAGTTAAAATCGAAAGATCAGTAAACGTACGTGGAGAGTGACTGAGTCTCTAATTTTTTGAGGTAGGGTTAATAATTGATTTTAAAATGTACGCGTATTATAGCAATAGCTTCAGGTTTTTTAGGGATGGTTTGTCAGGCAGGATCATTTTCTTTATACATGGAAGACAATGGATCAGCAGTAGGTAATTTTGCTGCAGGTATTGCCGCAGAAGCTGCAGATGCGTCTACCGGTTGGTATAATCCTGCTGGTTTGGCGCTTTTAAACAAGCAGCAGTTTTTGCTTTCTGGTGTATGGGTGTTTCCTACCATGAAAATGAGTGGTTATTCTCTGTACGAGACTCCGATTCCTTTTGGTGATCCGGCGCAATATATCGAATCATTTGATAATTTGCAGGATCGAGAGAGTGCGGTTGTCCCCTCTATACATTATAGTTATCCTTTACATCCTGGCGTGGTTGCAGGTTTGAGTATTGTGGCACCGTTTGGTTTGTCTAGTAATTGGCCAAAATCTTCCGCAGTGCGTTATGCGGGAACCTTTACCAGTTTACGTACCCTTAATATATCTCCGGAGTTAGGTGCAGAGTTGACCTCGCATTTTGCGATAGGTGCGGGTTTAGATTTTCAATATGCGAACGTTACCTTTGACAGCATAGTGGGTTCACCGGCATTCCTCAATGAACTAGAATTGCCACCTAATGGTTTGGATACCACCACCCACAATAAGGGAGATTCCTTAGGAATCGGTTTTCATGCCGGAGTGTTAAGCTATTTTCATGATAAACACACCCGCGTGGGCATCAACTATCAATCAAGAATAGCACATCAATTTTATGGTAGTAGCACCTTGAGTGGTCGCTTAGCGACTCCCGCATTAGATATTGCACTGGATCCATTAGGCGGCGATCCAAATGCGGTATTTGAAATGGATAGTTTACGGACCAACAGTGTGAGTTTGCCCGATATTGTGACGACTAGTTTTTATCAAGACTTAAATGATCGTTGGGCTGTATTAGGTTCTGTGGTATATACAAATTGGAGCTTATTTAACACGCTGAAATTATATAATGTGGCGGCTCCTATCGTAACCCCTGAGTTAGAAAGTTCCCCGGGTAGTATCACGCAAGTTGTACAAGAGGGATACCGTGATGCTTGGCGTCTTGCTTTGGGTGCCAATTATCGGATTAATTCCAAATGGATGTTGCGTTGTGGTGGTGGATACGATGAAACGCCTACCACGAATGCAGAAAGAGATGTTCGCTTGCCAGATGCTGATCGGATAGCCCTTTCTATTGGCGCACATTATCAATGGTTACCTAAAATTGGCATAGATGCCGGATATACGCATCTTTTTGTGCATAATAGCCAAATTGATAAAAGCCAGCCCTTAGAGGATAACATTAATGTGATACATGCTTCTACGGAAGGGGTAGTTAACTTGTGGGGTGCTCAAGTATTATGGGACATCGAATGATAGATCGCGCACAGATAGAAAATCTTATACAAAATATAGAAATTCCAGGGATATCAATGCCCCTGGCTCAGCTTTCGTATACTATATCGATGTCCCGGGACGTTGAAGAGGTGCAAGTATTCGCCGAGGGAGATAAAATAAATATCAATCTTTCGCTGGGCTTTCCTTTGGGGCCGTGGGCCCATGACTTTCAAGAAAAATTAGAAGCCGCTTTGCAGGCAGGTTTTCCACAAGTGTCATTTGTGTTGCAACTACACTGTACGATTCAAGCCCATCGTAATCAGCTTGCCGGATGTTCGCTGCGTGGTGTTAAAAACCTGATTGCGGTAGGCTCTGGAAAAGGCGGGGTAGGGAAGTCTACGTTAACTGCGAATATGGCGTTAATTTTACAGGGTTTAGGGGCACGTGTAGGTATCTTAGATGCAGACATTTATGGGCCAAGTATGCCGACTCTGTTTCCAAAAACGCAAGATATTAGCGTCGTTGACGATAAATATCTGCCTTTATTGGCCTATGGCGTACAAGTGATGTCGATAGGGTATTTAACGCAATCCGATCAAGCTTTAATTTGGCGTGGCCCCATGTTAGCCAAGGCATTTATACAATTATTAGACAGCACTCGCTGGGATGCACTGGATTACTTATTTATTGATTTACCGCCCGGCACGGGAGATATTTGTCTCAGTTTAGTGCAGAAGATTCCGCTTACGGGGGCAGTGGTCGTGACCACCCCTCAAGCAGTAGCGACGGCAGATGCTGATAAAGCATTACAAATGTTTCGAAAAACCGGCATTACGGTGTTAGGGGTTGTCGAAAACATGTCGCATTTTGCCTGCACGCATTGTGGAGAGCACAGCAATTTGTTTGGAGTAGGCGGCGGTCAGACACTGACTGAACAGCATAAAACCACATTATTGGGGCAGATTCCTCTACATCAACATCTGCGTGAGCAAGAAGATCAGCTTATTCGTGATTTAGATTATACACAAGAGCCGGCTGGACAAGCACTGTTGCAAACAACGGTAAAAATGGCGGCGCAGTTGGCAAAGCGCCCAGTTAGAGAGTGAATCCGAGCCGCGCGCGTTAGAGGTTATTGTATAAAACAAACCGTACAGCCAACGTACCGCTTAAAAAACCCCTACGTACCGCGGCTTGTCCGCGGTATCCAGAGATTTTGCATAATACTCAATTTTTTTGTTCACACAAAAATCAATCTGGATCCCGCGAACAAGTCGCGGGACGTCGGAGAGTGGTTATTACAACAGCCTCGTTAGCAAGCGGAGCAGTTTAACGTTCCCATACGGTTTGAGTTTTAGATAATCTTGCGCTCACAAAGATCGAGTATAATTTGACGTAGACTAGAATTATTTGTACTATTAGCGCTTTATCTTGATAAGTGGCTTATGTTCACGGCGCTTTATGCTTGGGGCTCTCCCAAGTTATTTTACAAACGATCGAGTAAGTATATTATTCCGCTAGGGGTTTTAGCCGCGGTACTATTGATGATTGGTTTTACTTGGGGCTTGTTTTTTTCTCCTGTCGATTACCAACAAGGCGATGCGGTACGCATTATGTATATACATGTGCCTGCTGCAACCTTATCATTATCACTCTATGCCTTATTAGGTTTTCTTGCCCTCTTGCGATTGATTTGGCGCATAAAACTAGCCGGAATGCTTATTTCTATAGTGGCAGAAGTGGGGGTGTATATGACCTTCTTGGCCTTATGTACGGGAAGCATTTGGGGTAAACCCATGTGGGGTGCTTGGTGGGTCTGGGATGCACGCTTAACGTCAGAACTCATTTTGGGCTTACTTTATATCGGTATTATTCTTGTACAACAAACCTTTTGTCGAGATGAGTCTTCAGAGCAAGCATTAGCGGTCTTGGTTTTGGTAGGTTTGGTTGACTTACCCATTATTCATTATTCTGTATATTGGTGGAATACCTTACATCAAGGCTCCAGTTTTTCTTTATTTGCTAAACCGACCATACATGCCAGTATGTTATATCCATTACTGTTTTGCTTTTTAGGATTTGCACTGTTTTGCGCGTGGTGTATTTTGCATTTGGCACGTTTTGAAATTTTACGACGCGAGCGAAGACAGCGCTGGGTATTCGGGGTTTTAGAGGCACAAGGGTCTTTATGATAACAGCATCCCTTCTACATTCTCATTATTTAGCATACGTATTGAGTGCCTATGGCTTAGCACTGGGGGTATTCTCGGCTTTATGCTATCGAATATATAGACTTAAAAAGCGCCTAGTAACGCTTGTGAGGTCTTAAGAATATGCATGTACTACGTAAACGTCGATTAAGCATAATCTTGTTGTGCATGGGCGTGCTAGCAGTGGTTGTGGCGTTAGTGATGTACGCTTTGCGGCAAAATATAAGCTTATTTTATACACCTAGTGCTTTATTGAAAACCTCCTTACCGACCGATCAAATGCTGCGTTTGGGCGGAATGGTAGAGAAAGGTTCTCTGCAAAAAAAAGCGCAAAGTTTAGATATTACTTTTAAAGTCACTGATTTTCAGCATGCATTATTGGTGCATTATCATGGCATTCTTCCGGATCTTTTTCGTGAAGGGCAAGGTGTCGTTGTTTCTGGGTACTCCTTAGCTGATCATAGTTTTCAGGCGACAGAAGTGTTAGCGAAGCACGATGCTAATTATATGCCACCACAAGTACGTGACGCCTTAGTGGCGCAAAATGGATAGACAAGCGAGAGAGATGAATGGCAGCTGAATTAGGAACCCTAAGTTTATTATTGGCATTATTGTTTTCAATATTGTTAGTCTGTATCCCTACCCTGGGTTTGCGGCAAGCGAATCCTGTTTTAATCAAAACTGCCGGCTGGTATGTGCATGCGCAGGCAGGGGCTATTTTTATAGCATTCGCTTTATTAGCCTGGTGTTTTATTCAGGATGATTTCTCGGTTATTTATGTCCTGAGGCATTCTAGCACGCAACTGCCTTTTTTTTACAAATTATGTGCAGTTTGGGGCGGGCATGAAGGCTCTATGTTGTTGTGGATTGCGTTGTTGAGTGCGTGGATGGTCTTGGTATCTTGGGGCAGTCGTGTATTAGAAGAAACCCTGCGGGCACGAATATTAGTGGTTCTTGGGGCGTTGAGTATAGGATTTATTTTATTTTTATTAGCAACGTCTTCGCCATTTTTACGGCAGTTTCAAGTATTAGATACCACGGGGCTCGATCTGAATCCTTTATTACAAGATCCAGGGTTTTTATTTCATCCGCCGATGTTATATATGGGGTATGTGGGGTTTGCAGTACCTTTTGCAGTGGCGATTGCCTGCCTTTGGGCCGGGCAGATGGATCTGACTATCGTGCAGTGGACCAGACCTTGGGCCTTAGCCTCTTGGTGCTGTTTAACCTTAGGCGTCACGTTAGGCAGTTGGTGGGCTTATCGTGAGTTGGGGTGGGGTGGCTGGTGGTTTTGGGACCCCGTTGAAAATGCGTCGTTTATGCCTTGGTTGACCGGAACGGCCTTGATTCATGCTTTGATTCTTACGGCCCATAAAGGGATAGGGAAATCTTGGTTGGTGTTATTGGCTGTGCTAACGTTTTCTTTAAGTCTGATAGGTACTTTTTTAGTGCGATCCGGTGTTTTAACCTCGGTGCATGCATTTGCCACTGATCCAATGCGTGGTATATACATTTTACTATTTTTAGCCGTGGTGATGGGCTTTAGTTACATCTTATTTATGTTTCGCAGTAAGCGTTTGCATCAGACGACGCCACTTCCCTTGGCGTGGTACTCTCGAGAGATGATCTTCTTTTTTCAGGGAGCAGTATTAGTCGTCGCGATGGCCATTGTCTTATTGGGGACTTTGTATCCGTTAGGAATGGATGTAATGTTAGGGAGCAAGTTATCGGTCGGTGCTCCGTACTTTAATAAGGTATTGCCGCCTATTTTCTTGATTTTATTACCCTTGATGCTACTAGTATTTTTTATTCCTTGGACACAACCCTCGGTGCCCTTAAAAGTCGAAAAAAAGCCTTTTTTACTTCTGATGCTGGCGGGGCTTTTGCCGGTGGCTATTTTCTGGCTATTTTATCGCCTGATGTTTCAGTTGATGGGATTTTTAGGATTAGCTCTAGGTATTTCCTTGATTATTGGTGGCGGATATTTGTGTATACGTCGTCTATTATGGCAAAAACGTCGAGTACATGCGGGCTTTATGGGAATGACTTTAGCCCATGTGGGCATAGGCGTTACTTGTTTGGGGATTACCGTGTCTTCTTTATGGGGTGTCTCTGAAGAAGTGTTATTACAACCAGGAGAGTCTTATTCGTTTGCCGGCTACACCTGGACCTTACAAGGGGAGCGTGCCATTCATGCAGCAAATTATCAGGGGACTCAAGCGGAGTTTTCCGTATCTACAGCAGCAAAAACAGTAAAGATTTATCCTGAAAAACGTCTGTATAATGTAGGTAAAGTGCCGATGACGGAGGCAGGAGTACAGGCCTCTATTTGGCGAGACTTATATATTGCTTTAGGTGACCCAGTGGAGCAGGGGGGGTGGACTGTACGTTTATATTATAAACCTTTAGTGCGCTGGATTTGGATGGGTGGTGTTTTGATGTTTTTAGGCGGATTGTGCTCAATTTGGCATAGATTGAGTGTGTTTAGGAAAAAACAATGATTTTTTCAAAAGGCGGCTCCTGTTTTAAAAAAAGCTTGCCTGCTGTGGGGATCTTAGCACTGTGTGTATTATTTGCATTCGGTTTAACGCGAAATCCACATCAGTTGCCCTCGACTTTATTACATAAGTCAATGGCCGATTTTACCTTACCCCTCCTGGGTAGTGATAAGGTATTAGATAGTCAGACCTTAAAAGGAAAAATGCTGGTATTGAACGTATTTTCCAGTTGGTGTGAAACTTGTTTAGTAGAAAATCATTTTTTAATGCAGTTGGCAAAACAAGGCGTGTTTATGGTTGGATTACCCTATCAAGATAATCCCCGCAATGCCTTGCAGTGGCTACATCGTTATGGAAGTCCTTATTCGGTCGTAGTGGAAGATAAACAGAGCCAATTGTCTATTAATTTGGGGGTATATGGGGTACCGGAAACCTATTTGATTGATAAAGACGGGCGGATATTATATCGCCACGTGGGGCCACTGGATGAGCAAGTGTGGAAAACAAAATTTTTGCCTTATTATTGAGAGTTAGGCGATGAATATACTCACAGCAATTAAATCCCGTATCGTTGTACGGGACATGTTTTCGGCTCGGCGCAAGCGAGAGAGCCAAGGAAGTGTACATGCAGTACATGACCGATGGCGAGCGAGTTTGCAACAACGACGAAAACTCAAGTGCGAAGAGTATAAAATAAAATGTAGAGTGTTTATTATCCTATTCAGTTTCTTGCCCTTGATAGCGTTCTCTGGACAACTCTATTCGTTCTCTAATCCAGAACAAAAAGCGCGTTGGGAATTTTTGTTACAGCAAATGCGCTGCGTGGTGTGTCAAAACCAAACATTGGCCGAGTCTTCTGCGCCTTTAGCGCAAGATTTTAAAAAAAATATTTATCAGCAAATTGTCGACGGAAAATCAAATCAAGAAATTTTAGAGTATTTCACGGCACGTTATGGAGATTTTGTGGTGTTTAACCCCCCGTGGAAACCAAGCACCGTGGCTTTATGGTTGTCTCCTTTGCTGTTATTAGGTGGAGCATCCATGGGGTTATGGGTTACAAGAAGGCGCTTTTATGTGGATTAGTGTATTGGGCATTTGCCTATTGTTTTTTGCGGTATATCCTTTACGGGCATATCGAGGTTTAGCCCTCAGTATCTTTTTATTAGGGGCTGTTTTTGTAGGTGCAGGCTATTATTACTTTGGATCGTGGCAAGCATTACAGCATCATCGCCATCAAGCGCAAAAAAAAGTGTTGGCAGAAGCCTATCTGAAAAAAATTAAAGATCCTGAGATTATTGTGCAGCGTCTAAAATTATGGGTGCGTACGCATCCCAATGCGCATCGTGGCTGGTATTTATTAGGGCGCGTCTATGCGAGCCGTGGTGAGTGGTCTTTCGCTGAGCAAGCGTTCCAACAAGCCTGTCGCGTAGCGCCTCAAAAAACAAGCTATTGTATGCAGTACGCACAAGCGTATTGGGAAGTCCATCATGACTTAAGCCCGGACTTACATACTTTGTTACAAAAAATATCACGCCGCTCCCCGCAGTTACCGGATGCTTTCGCTTTGCTGGCGCTAGAGGCATATCAACACAAAAATTATGTAAAAGCGCATCATTATTGGGAGCAGGTGTTACAGCGCTTGTCACCAGATAGCGAAGCGTATGCGTCGGTGCAAGAGGCATTAGCGGATACTGAGCGACGAATGTCAAGAGTGCCAGATTAATTATTTCAGTGAGAGATAAAGCGCTCTAGTCATACCGTCTTTGCGAGTCGGAGGCGAAGCAATTGATCTTAAAGCCGCTGGATCAACTATGTCTCTAAGATTTTTTAACGATCTTTTTACATGGCACTTT
>JAUYSE010000147.1 GCA_030696465.1 Legionellaceae bacterium | reverse complement strand
GAGGCTATTAAAAAACAACTTGTCATTGATGAGTCGCAGTTCTTTAATGCCATCAACCTCTTGTTACAGATGGTTATAGAAACTCAGTTGGAGAAAGGGATCTATGAGTAAATTCGTGTGGATCGCTCAGGGACAAGCCGCGGGACGTAGGCATAGCGAAATTATCGCGTGAGCACTAGGTACACACATCCTCATACATAATCCTAAAAAACTTCGGAAATTTATGGAGCCCCCCTCTTCTCTACCCTATGCGCTCAAACCCAACATACGCGCGCAACACTTCAGGAATCACTACCGAGCCATCTTTCTGCTGATAATTTTCTAGAATGGCCAACAAGGTTCGACTTAAAGCAATCGCAGTCCCATTTAAGGTATAAGGATATATCTTTTGGTTTTCTGCATTCCGATAGCGGATTTTTAAGCGACGCGATTGAAAATCCGTACAATTTGAAGCCGAAGTCACTTCTCCATATTTTTCAGCGGAGTCTCGTCCCGGCATCCAAACTTCAATATCATATTTTTTAAACGCCGCAGCCCCCAAATCACCGGAACAAATACGCACCACCCGATAAGGCAAGCCTAAACGTTGATAAATAGTTTCTTCGACTTTTAAAATATCTTCTAATGCCGCTTCTGCCTCTTCTGGCTTGGTAATTTGGAAAAGCTCTATTTTAGAAAATTGGTGTACGCGATATAAACCTTTGTTTTCTTGGCCGCCAGAACCCGCTTCTCTCCGAAAACAATGGCTATCAGCGACATATTTTAGGGGTAACACGGCTTCTTCTAATATTTCATCCGCGTGCATTCCACCCACGGTAATCTCTGCAGTCGCAATCAGACTCAGATCGAGATCTTCAAGATTATAAATATTAGACTCTTCTCCACGTGGCGAAAAACCCGTTCCCATCAATATAGATTTTTTCGCTAAATCTGGGGTCACTAAGGTGGTGTATCCAAACTCAGCGGCCACTTTCATGGCAAATAATTTTAATGCCAACTCTAAAAAAACTGCCTGATTTTTTAAAAAATAAAATTTTGATCCGGTCACTTTCGTACCACTTTCAAAATCGATTAAATCTAAAGCTTTACCTATCTCCACATGATCTTTAGGTGTAAAATCAAAAACAGGCGGCAAGTCATGTGTTCGTAACACCACATTTTCAGCATCACTTTCACCGAATGGGGTATCTTCTGCCAAAAGATTGGGAATCGTCAGCATTGTATCGTTATACAAGCTTTCTAAATTCCGCAAATCTTCTTCTAACTGTGAAATTTCTGCATTTAAGCTACGCCCCTTTTGAACCAAAGCAGGTTTATCTGCATTAGCGACCGTTGGAATCATTTTTGCGATTTTGTTCGCTTCCGCACGTTGGTTTTCTAAATGTAATAACTGCGTTTTACGTTGTGCATAAAGTGCAAGCAAAGCATCCACATCTGCTTTTACGCCTCTTTGACGAATACTTTCACGGATTTCTTCTGTTTTTTCAGAAATTAATTTTATATCCAGCATGTTCAACCTTTATATCATTGTTAATCGAAGATACGCGCAGTATATCATCCTCCTATGTCTGTACCAAGATGTGGGTTTATGATATCTTTAGCATCTGATTTCAATAAGGATTCTCCCTTATGCGAACCTTGCATTTTGACACTCGCGCCATCCATGCCGGTCAATCTCCAGATCCAAGCACTGGGGCGGTGATGACCCCTATTTATGCAACATCCACCTACAAACAACAAGCACCCGGCGTACATCAAGGCTACGAGTATTCTAGAACGCAAAACCCGACACGCTTCGCCTATGAAAACTGTATTGCCGACTTAGAGTCAGGAACCAAAGGATTCGCCTTTGCTTCTGGCATGGCCGCCATTGATACCGTACTCAATTTATTAGATGCAGGCAGTCATGTCATTGCCATGCATGATTTATATGGTGGAACGTATCGCTTATTTGAGCGCGTCAAAAAAAGAACCAGCCAATTGCGTTTTTCTTTTGTAGACATGCGCGACCCCGCCGCCCTAGAAAAAGCATATTGCGCAGATACCAAAATGATCTGGCTAGAAACTCCGAGCAACCCCATGCTACAAATCGTCGACATTGCAAAAATTGCAGCTTTTGGCAAAGCCAAGCAATTAATCACCGTCGTAGACAACACCTTTGCAACTCCTTGGATTCAAAAGCCGCTTACTTTAGGCGCAGATATCGCGCTACATTCTGCCACCAAATACTTAAATGGTCATTCTGACTGCGTCAATGGCGTAGTGGTGGTTGGTGACAATAGCGACCTCGCAGAGCAAGTGGCTTTTTTACAAAATGCTTGTGGCGGCATTGCCAGTCCTTTTGATAGTTTCTTAGTATTACGTAGTCTCAAAACACTGTCGTTACGCATGGAACGTCACTGTGAAAATGCCTTAGAAATCGCGCAGCAACTGAGCGCTCATCCACTGGTAGACAAAATTTTCTACCCTGGCTTAATCAGTCATCCACAATATCATTTAGCACAACAACAAATGCAGGCCTTCGGAGGCATGATTTCTCTACAACTCAAAAGCACGCTTGAAGAAACCAAACAAATTCTCTCGCGTTTTGAGATTTTCACCTTAGCCGAAAGTTTAGGTGGCGTCGAAAGCCTCATTGAGCATCCCGCGATTATGACGCATGCCTCTATTCCTGAAGCGCAGCGTCAAGCACTCGGCATTACCGATGGATTTATTCGTTTATCCATCGGAATTGAACAAGTGGACGATCTCCTATACGATATCAACCAAGCTTTTAAAGGGTAACTTATGAACCGCTGTCTTAATTATTTTCACGCAATTACTGCGCTACTCATTGTTTGTGTTACTTGCACCCTGTTTTTTATTCCTATATTTTTCTTAGGATTACTCAAATTACTCCCCATAAACAAGCTACAAGTTTGGTGTATGGCGAAGGTTGATATGTTTGCGGAATACTGGATAGACATCAATAATGCCTACCTACAACGCATGCCTAATCTAACATTCCAGATTCAAGATACCACTTTGCTTGATCCTCAACGTTGTTATATTCTCGTGGCGAATCACCAAAGCTGGGCCGACGTTCTCATTTTAAGTAAAGTACTCAACCGACGCATTCCTGTCCCTAAATTTTTTGTAAAAGACCAACTAAAGTGGGTACCACTGCTGGGTTTCGCTTGGTGGGCGATGGGCTGTACTTTTGTAAAACGCTATAGCAAGACTTACCTTGCAAAATATCCGCATAAAATGGGGAAAGATCTACAAGCCGCCAAAAAAAATATTCAAGCGCTTATGAGACAACCAAGTACTATTATGAATTTCTTAGAAGGCACCCGTTTCACGCTTGCCAAAAAAGTGATGCAATCTTCCCCTTATGAATATCTCTTAAAACCAAAGTCTGGTGGCCTACAGCTCGCGATACAAACCATGCATCAACAACTTCACAGTATTTTAGATGTCAGTATTGCCTACGATAGCCCTCAACATTCTATTTGGGACTTCCTCTGTCGCCGCATTCATACTGTCCGTGTACATATTCGAGAAATACCCATTCCTACGGAGTTTATCACGCAAGGAGTAGCACTCAGTGAATCCTCTCAACAAGCCTTTCATCAATGGCTCAATGATCAATGGCAACAGAAAGATAAAATTATCGCCCAACTTCGTTTAGGGAATATACCATCATGAATATAGAACAAATTATTGAAGCTTCTTTTGAAGAACGCCACACCTTCAACGCACAAAATGCGCCAGACAACTTACGTGCGGCCCTAGAAGAAGTACTGCAAGGCTTAGATCAAGGCCGCTTTCGCGTTGCAGAGCCTATAAATGGACAATGGCAAGTGCATAGTTGGCTTAAAAAGGCAATTTTACTCTGTTTTACCATCTTTCCCAATCGTCATATGCCGGGCGGGTTTAGCAATTTTTATGACAAACTCGATTTAAAGTATCAAGACTTTAACGAAGCCGACTTCGCACAACACGGGGTACGCGTAGTTCCTCATGCGATTGTCAGGCGCGGTGCCTTTATTGGCAAACGGGCAATACTGATGCCCTCTTATGTCAATATTGGGGCTTATGTCGACGAAGGCACCCTCATCGATACTTGGGCAACGGTTGGCTCTTGTGCACAAATCGGTAAAAACGTCCATATTTCTGGAGGCGCTGGTATTGGTGGTGTCTTAGAGCCTTTACAAGCCAATCCTACCATCATTGAAGACGGCTGCTTTATTGGTGCTCGCTCTGAAATTGTAGAGGGCATTATTGTCGAGCGTGATTCGGTCATCTCTATGGGTGTTTTTATTGGTCAAAGCACCAAAATTTATAATCGCCTGACCGATACCATCAGTTATGGCCGGGTTCCTGCAGGATCCGTCGTCGTACCTGGGGGGTTGCCCAGTGCCGACGGAAAATACCAACTATACTGTGCGGTGATTATTAAACAAGTTGACGAAAAAACCCGTGCAAAGGTATCTATTAATGAGTTATTACGAGATAACTAAACCATGAGCTCTGCTTTAGAAATACTCCGTACATTAATCAAATATCCGTCGATTACACCGGAAGATCACGGCTGCCAGAATTACATTATTGATTTTCTCTCTACGCTAGAATTTCGTGCACAGCGTTTCCCGAACCCACCCGTCGATAATGTCTATTTAGAATATGGCAATGAAGATGGTCCCCTACTGCTATTTGCCGGTCATACAGATGTTGTATCTGTCGGCAACGAACAGGATTGGCGAGCATCTCCTTTTATGCTACACCAAGAAGGAAACTCACTATACGGTCGTGGGGTTGCCGATATGAAAGGCGGACTCGCGGCAATGCTTGCGGCTTTCTCACGTTTACACAGCGAAGGCTTCATGCCTCGTGGCAAAATCGGCCTACTCCTCACGAGCGCCGAAGAAGGCAATGTTTTTGAGCTGGGTACGCCTTACGTGATGGAAAAACTTATAGAACAAAGTATCCGTCCAACATATTGCATTGTAGGTGAACCCTCCTCTACTGAACAGATCGGAGACGTCGTGAAGATCGGAAGACGCGGCTCACTTTCTGCTTCTGTAAAAATTATAGGAAAACAGGGACATGTGGCTTACCCACATCTCGCAGATAATCCTATCCATGCTGCAGCCTCAGCCATTGCTGAACTCTCACAACTCCAATGGGATAATAATAACCCTCATTTTCCAGCCTCTTCCTTACAAATCACTTATTACCAAGCCGGCAATGCCGAAGCTGGCAATGTTATTCCTGGAGAATGCACGTTACATTTTAATATTCGTTACTCCTCTTCCGTCAGTGCAGAACAATTACAAAGCGATATTGAAAGTCTTTTTCAACGACACAAACTACATACTGAGATACGATGGCGCGAGAATGGTGCCCCTTTTCTTACCAGCCAAGGGACCTTAGTACAAACCGTGAGTGACGCCATTTATAGCTGCTTTAACTACCGGCCGGAGTTATCTACCAGCGGCGGCACTTCTGATGCACGTTTTATAGCACCTTATGGCATTGAAGTCGTAGAGCTAGGCTTAGTGAATAAAACCATTCATCAAATCAATGAATGTATTAGCGTACAAAGTTTGGAAGATTTAACCCAGCTATATTATGTCATTATTAAAAACTTGCTGTGAAAATTCGCCTCGTAGCAGGGGTAATACTATCGAATCAACAGGAATTCCCGCCTTATTATGAAAAAAGCAGTGATTTTATTTTCCGGGGGCTTAGACTCCACTACCGTTTTAGCGCTTGCAAAAAACCAAAACTTTGATTGCTACCCAATCAGTTTTACGTATGGTCAAAAACACACGACTGAAATACAAGCCGCAAAAAAAATTGCCCTTGCTTTGGGTATTCAACAACATAAAGTGATTACTTTGCCTCATGATATGTTTGGTTCCTCTGCGTTAACCAATAAAAACATTGAGGTGCCCGATTATGACGAACATCAAGCCTCTGAAATACCTGCCACTTATGTGCCCGCAAGAAACACCATTTTTCTATCACTTGCGCTCGGCTATGCAGAAAGCATTGGCGCATACGATATTTTTCTAGGGATTAGCCATATTGATTATTCTGGCTACCCAGATTGCAGACCGGAATTCATTCATGCTTTTGAAAAATTGGCGAACCTCGCCACCAAAGAGGCGGTCGAAGGAAAGAAAATGACGATTCACTCCCCACTGCTTTATTTAAGCAAAGCCGAAACCATACAACTGGGAATAAAAAATAAGGTGGACTACGCTTTGACGGTTTCCTGTTATAACGCAGATCCCCATTCTGGCGCCGCCTGTGGAAAGTGTGATAGTTGTACTTATCGAAAAAAAGGGTTTCAAGAAGCAGGTGTGGCAGATCCGACGAGATATGTTTAGAAACACAAGGGTAGTCTCTGTCATCAATGTGTGTACAGATAAAAACCGAAAAAACGCAGAACTGACTGGTGGGTAATGATATAGCCGATTGCGGACTCCGTCATCTAAATAAGCATTCTCGCGCAGCACAACGC
The DNA here is from genome assembly GCA_030696465.1 of Legionellaceae bacterium. Classification (GTDB taxonomy): domain Bacteria; phylum Pseudomonadota; class Gammaproteobacteria; order Legionellales; family Legionellaceae; genus JAUYSE01. The sequence continues at coordinate 1,590 of JAUYSE010000147.1, read as the reverse complement.
GTGAGCGGGTGACGATGAAGGGGGCCCCCCGTCCGCGCGCAGGCTTTTGCGAGCACGGCGGGGTCCGCAATCGGCAGGACCCGCCTTTCTAATCTACAAAAAGCGGGAATTCATTTTAACTTAAAGATGTGTGCATAGATTAGTGCTTACGCGCGCGGCTCGGATAGATCCTGCGTATTTTGAGCTATAATAGGCTCCCATACCATTTGAGTTTTAGATAATCTTGCTCTGACCCTATAATATTCTCTATAGTAACAGTTCTTTTTTTGAGCTATAATAGCTGCTGTTGCAGGATTTTACGTCAATACTATTTCACAGGATATTTATGGAACAACCTCTTGCCTGGTATCAACGAACCACCACTTGGTATGCAATAGCACTGATATTAGGGATATGCTGTGGTTACTCACAAAACGCCACCTTACATCATATTGCCTCTTTTCTAACGGATGTATTTGTACGTTTATTTCAATGCATTAGCCTACCCATTATTGCTTTATCCATTATTGTTACACTCTGTCATTATCAGCCTGAAGGCAATATGTATAGTATCTGGCGAAAAACTATGACCTATACCTTTGGCACCACCTTCGTCGCCGCGCTACTGGCTTTTGTATTGTATCAGTGGATACATCCTGCGTTAGTGATCCAAACAAGCAAACAAGCAGTCCCTGCATTATTAAGCAGCGATCACAGCTATTGGACGTATGTCAGCGGTATTATTCCCAGTTCCATCCTTGATCCTTTTGTCAATCATCAAGTGTTTAGTGTACTACTCTTGAGTGTTGTCATTGGCTGTGCAATTCGCTTTATTCCCGACGCCGAAGCACATCAAACTATTGTCCATTTTTTCAAAGGTTGGCATAGTTTATTTGTCGTCATTACCCATTGGATTATTCGCATCATTCCTCTCGGCCTATTTGGTTTTATTGCCACCACCATTGTACAATTGCGGGAAGGCGCTGATTTAGGCGGACTAGGCTCTTATTTACTGGTAATTGTGTTAGCTAATCTGGTGCAAGGTTGTATCATATTACCGATTTGGCTCTATTTAAAAGGTCTTAATCCCTGGAAGGTTTTTCGCGCCGTTCTGCCTGCATTAACGGTTGCCTTTTTTTCAAAATCATCGGTCGGCACCCTACCCGTCACCATGAATGCAGCTGAAAAAAATCTAGGCATAGATCCGGACGTTTCACGTTTTATTTTTCCACTCTGCACCAGTATTAATATGAACGGTTGTGCCGCTTTTATTTTCACAACCGTCGTATATTTAATGCAAAATGCTGGAGTCCCCATGACCACCATGAGTATGTTACTTTGGGTGGGTATTGCGACCATTGCGGCCATTGGTAATGCCGGCGTGCCTATGGGTTGTTTCTTTTTAAGTGCGAGTTTACTGGCCAGTATGAATGTCCCTATTACCTTGATGGGCGTCATCTTGCCATTTTATACGCTGATAGACATGTTAGAAACCGCATTAAACGTGTGGTCTGATGTGTGCGTCGTCCAAGTGCTGCATCATCAGTTGTCGAAAGAACGGGTATTAGTGCCATCGAATTAAAATCCGAGCCGCGACCGTGAGGGAGCGGA
>JAUYSE010000017.1 GCA_030696465.1 Legionellaceae bacterium | reverse complement strand
CATAGTAACTGCTTGCATATTTTCGGCAATAGCAGCAGCTTTTGCATTTCTAGGATCGGTGCCCGCTTCAACAAGATCTTGTAACTCTCGAATTTTATCGCGTGCTTTTTTTATAGTAAGATCTTTAGGTGTACCAATAGTCATGCGGATTAGAGATTTACTATTGGGCATTCTGTAAGAAAATAACCAACTTTTTGCACCACTTGGACGCACTCTCAAAAACAGCCCCTCACCATCATGTAATTTATATTCTTTATCGTGTGGAAGTGCTTTTTCCACAGCTTTGGCGGTTAGTTTTCCCATATATTTTCCTGATAAATCAACTTTGCAACGTAGCGTTGCAAGATTTGGGAGTCACTGACTCCCAAATTGGACAGCAGCTTGCTGACCGTTTCATTTATTAAAATTGTGCAAGCGCTTCTTGCACAATTTAACGCTATAATTCAAGGCTGGCTGACTTCAGAATTACTCTATTTAAATTTTAAATCGTGCAGCAAGCTGCTGCACAATTAGAAAATTATAATTCGGGATTCACTGACTCCCAAATTGGTTAGTAAATTACCAAGCAATTTTACTTACTCAAATTTGTGCAACGCTACGTTGCACAATTGTGCAAACAGCATCTGCAAAATTAGATACTAGTATTAACTTTTAGGATCCAACTCAGCCATTGCCTGTTGCAAGAACGCCTCTATTTCTTCTTGAGGTGGTAGCTGTAACTGATAACGCGATACAAACAAGGAATTTTTCATATCAGCCAAAGCAAACTTAACCATTTCATGATTCTTTTGTGTACACAATAAAATACCAATGGGTGGTTGATCCCCCTCTGACATTTGATATGTTTTGTAGTAGCTCACATAAGAATTAAGTTGCCCTAAATTTTCATGACGAAACGCATCATTTTTCAGCTCAATAAGGACATGGCATTTAAGAATACGATGATAGAACACTAAATCGACAAGACAACGCTCACCACCTATGAGAATTTTTTTCTGACGCGCCTCAAAGCAAAAACCATGGCCTAATTCAAGCAAAAAAGCTTGTAACTTATCTAATAAAGCATCCTCCAACTTGCGCTCTGTCATCACATCCTGTTGTTTTAAACCTAAAAACTCAAATATATATGGATCGCGGATAACATGAGCTGGTTCTTGTTGCTCTGCACCTTGATGAGCCAACTTTGCCAAAGCATCTTTATCCAAGGACAAGCCACTTCGTTCAAAATATTGTGTGGCAATTTGGCGTTTCAATTCACGAACTGACCAATTACCTCGTATCGCTTCCACTTCGTAAAATTGACGCTTTAATGCAGGGTCAAGTTGCATCAATTCAACGAAATGAGTGAATGACAAACGCTCGATTAATAAACGACCACCCACTAAAGAAAGAGCATTGGAATCAATATGTTGTAATTTGGGAGTCAGTGACTCCCAAATCTCTGGCAATGATATTTTGGAGGCTAAAGACAACGTAGCCAATATGGGAGACACTGTCTCCCGAATTTGAGGATAACATAGATAAAATTGGCGAAAACGTCGAAGTTCTCTAGCATCCAGACGTTTTAAACTCGTTTGGCTCAGTTTTTCAGATAACGTATTATACAACGAATCGCCATAAGTCGGACGATCTGCGCCTTGTAGTTCATATTCGTCAATATAATAGCCAATGAGCCAATTGCGAATAGTTAAACTAATGTTTACAACTTTAACTGCTTGAGCTGCAAAAGTATCGTGCGTATTTTGAATAGCAACGACTAAACCATCAAAATTCAATTGATTAGAAGCCATAGGGATACTCCTTCCTTGCACCTATTAGGAAATTCCTAATAACTAAATTTTGTTCAATACGTTGTGTATCATCAACATCACAAGCAACTATTAAGAAATTCTTAATAGTTGCGTTTTGTACAACTTTGTTTGCACTAATTGTATAATCTTCAGTTATCCGGAATTTCCGGCTAACTGAAATTTGAGCAAAATAATTATGCTCTAAAGGGGCTTGCATCATTATCATTCCTTATTATTACTTTCCTGAATTGGGTACCCAACTGGGTGCCCAAAAATGGCTGGACACAGGCGCATTCTATCGGACAAACTTGGCCTATGCAATATATCAAATCACTTGATATATATGGATTTATTGGATTTTAAAAGACAATATCGGATTCATAATTTCCTGCCTCCTAAGGGGCAGGTCGCAGGTTCGAATCCTGTCTGGGACACCAATAGAATCAATAGGTTATGGATGTATAGCAAAATTTTTTTAGTGACTTTATTAATTTGGTATAGCCACAGGTATAGCCAAATAGTTTGTTAGGAGATGTAACAATGCAACAAAGATTTGAAACCTCGCCAATTAGTAATGTCGCCCCCGCAGATTATCCAGCCCAGAAATTAACAATCGTAGGAGGTGGAATAGTCGGATTTTTAGAAGCGTATTATGCTTACCTGGATGCAAAACGTAAAGATGAGCGTCTTCGAGTCACCATTCATGAAAAACATCCTACAATGAAAGGCACGACAACGGCACATCTCATCCCCAATTTAACACCATACGAAATTCTTTCTGTTGTTCCAAGAGGACAAGATTTAATTAACAAATTATCTTCTTTATTTAGTGAGCAAGAAGGTATACGCGTAGATGATGTTGCTGGAGTGAATGGTTCCATTGCAGCTAATGAATTTATACGTGCTGTCCAGGAGTATGGTCAAGATGAAGAAGGACATCGAGCACGCACGGAAACATTGTTAGCTCTTGGCAAAATGAGTATGGAGCTATGGCAAGAATTTTATACACATGCTGACGCTGAGTTAAAGGCTATTTTAGTCGCTTCTAATTTCAATCCATGTAGAGAGCTCACGAATCCTGATGTGCAAATATTGCATGACGGCTATCGAATTGATCTTATTTATCGTGTTCCAAATGCAGTACATAGAGCAAACGCAACTATGTCTGATTACGCGCGTTTAGGGTATACCGATTGTAAAACCTTATCTACTGAAGAAGTGATGAGGCTTGATCCATTTCTTACGGATTTCTGTATTAAAAACTCTGAATTAAATGAAGATGGAACTCGCGTCTGGAATAATGATGCTGTTGCTTATTGGCGACCAGGTGGATGTCTTGATACACAAGTATTCTTGCCTCTTTTTCATGATTATCTTAAACGAGTGATGGGACAATATACAAACGACGCAGGAATAACCAAAGATTGTTTTCAATTGCGTTTCCAGAGACAAGTAGAGCAAGTTGCTTATGAATCACCAACAGGCGAAACTCCAACCAATAGATTGAATGGTTTAAAGTTTTTTGGCAATCCAACCATAAAACATAATAAACATGCTTATCAACAGTCTGACTATGTGTTTTGTCCTGGTGAAGCAGTTGGGACACTCAAAAAACTTGGTTTTGCTGAGCCCGAGTATGCTCGATTCGCTGGCGCATCCATAATGCTGCGTATCAATATACCAGCAGAGAAACTCGAAGCGTATTCAACGTTTAGTCATCACATGTCAGTTTACCAAGATGGGGTCAGCTCGGCATGGCAAGCTCGATGCATTGGCAATCAAATTTTTATTGGATTAGCTGGCACGAAAGCATTTTACGGTGACCAAGAGCCACATAAAGATCAGGCCTTCGCAAGAAATAGGAACTTGGTTCAATTAAACATGATAAATGATGTATTGCCTGAATTTATATCTCTAGCATTGGGTAAACCTACTCAGGGTATACAACTCACCGAAGCTGATATGGAGCAATTAGAGCTTCACCATATTGCAGAGCGTTGGGCAGGGTCACGTGCTGTTGCTTACGATGGGTTCCTAACCGTTGGTTCTGTCTATAACCATGAGGGACGGGTTAGCAACGCTCGCTGTACAACCCAACTTGGTTCCGGTGGAGCCTCTCTCTCTCACGCGGCAGTTTTAGTTAGCCGCAGTAGCATGTTTATAGAACAATCAACTTCACCGGATTTGACAGAAAAAGTATTAACGTACGGGGATTCTCAACGAACAGGAAACAAAATTTAAAAATTATATGTTGGGGTTCTAAAAATGAATCCCAACATATAAAAGCTATTTGTACTTAGCAGAAATTTCAACATAAATATATGCCGTAGGTTTTCCTGGCGTACCATTTATTTTCTCAATCCAAGCATTCTTATGATCCTGCCCTGATTTGTCGGACACCCTGCTAAGAGAGTAAAATCTTAAGCAGAGGTGGAAGATGAACAATAATGATTTAGAGCAAAAATTAATCAGAAAGAAATATAGTCCTCAATTTAAAGATCAGACATTAGAGCGAGCAGAGAAAGATGGTATACCGCAAGTAGCAAAAGATCTTGGCTTAGCGGAAGCACTTTTGTATTCGTGGCGAGCACAGCGTAAGCGAGGAGGAAACAGCCTCGAGAATCAAAAGCTTCAACAAGCTGAATTGGCTCGCTTAAAACGAGAAAATACAAGACTATCAGAGGAGAATACCTTCTTAAAAAAAGCGGCGGCGTACTTTGCGAAGGAATCCAAGTGAAGTACGCAGTGATCAAGGAGGAGTCAGCCCGTTTTTCATTGAGACTGATGTGTCGAATGCTTTCTGTCTCGGTCAGTGGTTATCATTCCTGGCTTCATCGTAAGCCATCCGCACGCAATCAAAGAGACTATGAGCTATCGAAGAAAATAAAAGCTATTTTTGACGATGAAAAAGGTCGTGCAGGTGCTCCACGAATTACCAAACGGTTGAATCAAGAGGGCGAGTCAGTTGGTAAGCAGCGTGTTGCTAAGATCATGAGAAAAAATGGCTGGCGCGCAAAAGCTGCAAAAAAATTTAAGGCAACAACAAACAGTAACCATCAACTACCGGTTGCTCCTAATTTGTTGCAACAGGATTTCTTTGCTCATAAACCCAATGAAAAATGGGTCAGTGACATTACCTACTGTTGGACTGAAGAAGGCTGGCTTTATTTGGCTGTTATAATGGATTTATATTCACGTAAAGTCGTTGGATGGGCTATGTCGGAGCGCATGACAAAAAAACTAGTCATAGATGCGTTACAGATGGCTATATGGGGTCGAAAGCCTCCTCGTGGACTCATTATTTACTCAGATCGTGGTAGCCAGTATTGCTCACAAGAATATCAAAAAATATTAAACCTTCATGGTCTTGTGTGCAGTATGAGCAAGCGAGGTGATTGCTATGATAATGCAGCCATGGAAAGCTGGAACCACAGTTTCAAGGTTGAAGCGATTCATGGAGAACGATTTGAAACACGTGATTGTGTCAAAAAACATGTGTTCGAATACATTGAAATTTATTACAATCGAAAACGGCTTCATTCGATGCTTGGTTATAAATCACCTGCATCATATGAAATCAAAAAAGTGGCTTAGCAAAGTGTCCGATTTTTCCGGGCAAGATCA
>JAUYSE010000001.1 GCA_030696465.1 Legionellaceae bacterium | reverse complement strand
ATCAGGGGTATGCCAGAGCGGTGCAGTGCATGAAACCATGTCATTTCAATTATTCCTACCAGTCTTAGTGTCGGTCATGGCATTATTAACCTTGCTGGTACCGGCCTGTAATCGATCTATGCCTGCCTTAAAACATCGCTTTACGCATTTCAAGCCCGTGTCTCGAGAAATAGAAGAAATAGAAGAAGCTGAAGTGGAACAAGAGGAAAGAGAGATTGAATTGTCTCAGAATTTCATGGTGATATAATTTGAGAATCGTTGTAGTTTGGTAACGTGAGTTGGCGGAGAGACAGGGATTCGAACCCTGGGAAGGTTTCCCTTCAACGGTTTTCAAGACCGCCGCAATCGACCGCTCTGCCATCTCTCCGTGGGCGAATATATCAAAGGGTAGAGAAGTAGTCAATTATTTTGTGTAATAATCAGGAATTCTCGCCTGATTATATTAGTGGTACCAAGGCATATCGAATAAAGGGCTTTCGTAAACACGCATAAAGTCATCCTAACGCTCTCACGGCGCGTCCTTGCGCGGTGAAGGTTTACGAAAGCCCTTTATTCGATAAGCCTTGTTGGCAAATTTTTTGGGTTGGGCGGGAATGGCTGTGTAATAATAAGGAATTCCCGATAGCTTTTCAGGTGTAGGTCTTATGTTATCATGTAATGCATTTATTTTTAGTAAGGAATCAGTATGTCAAAAGAATTTTCAGTAGCAGTAGTGGGTGCAACGGGTGCCGTTGGTGAGATGATGTTGAAGGTATTAGAAGAGCGAGACTTTCCAGTAAGTGCTTTATATCCTATTGCCAGTCAGGAATCCGTCGGAAAAACATTACGATTTAAAAAGCAGTCTTTTGAGGTCTTAGACATAGAAACGTTTGATTTCAGAGAAATTGATATTGCCTTGTTTTCTGCAGGGTCGGAAGTGTCTCAGAAGTACGCGCCAATCGCAGCTGCTGCGGGCTGTGTGGTGATTGATAATACTTCTTGTTTTCGAAATGAAGCGGATATTCCTTTAGTGATTCCAGAAGTAAACCCAGAATGTATTGCACAATATACAAAGCGTGGAATTATCGCAAACCCGAATTGTTCAACCATTCAAATGCTCGTAGCACTCAATCCGCTTCGACAGGCGGTTGGAATCAAGCGTATTAATGTGGCAACGTATCAGTCCGTCTCAGGTAGTGGCAATAAGGCAATTGCGGAATTAATTGATCAAGTAGGTACTTTATTGAATGGACGCAGCCCGAAAGTTAAAGTATATCCGCAACAAATTGCATTTAATGTACTTCCGCATATTGATGACTTTATGGACAATGCGTATACTCGAGAAGAGATGAAAATGGTATGGGAAACGCAAAAGATTTTCTCAGATGAAACGATCTTAGTGAATCCGACCACCGTGAGAGTCCCCGTATTTTATGGACACTCTGAAGCCTTACATGTGGAGTTAAAATCCCCCTTATCGCGAGAAAAGGCGATAGCGCTTTTAAAGAAGGCCCCCGGGGTCAAAGTAGTTGATGATGTAAAAAACGCGAAATATCCAACGGCAGTCACGCATGCTGCAGGTTCAGATTTAGTGTATGTTGGTCGTATTCGGGAAGATATTTCTCATCCTTGTGGTTTGAATATGTGGGTGGTTTCGGATAACACTCGGAAGGGTGCTGCAACAAATGCAGTTCAAATAGCCGAAATTTTGTGCAAAGAATATTTATAAGCTATACTATTATATTATGCCTAAGACAATAACAGGATTGCCATCATCAGACCCTCCTTCTATGTTGAAGGAGGAGACAGAAATTATGGAGCAACAGCGCCGCCGTGAAGAGCAAGAGAAGGAGGCGCAATTGTTTGCTCCCGTTGATGCGCGCGATAAAACACAACAGATAAGACAATCTGGCCCAGAGCAATCTCAAGGGAAATCTATTAAACAGCACCCCTACCTGCAAGGCCAGAAGTTTGCTGGTATGCCAGATAAACATCGCTATTCTGGTCCAGATGCTGAAATAGAAATGGAAAATGAGCAATTAAAAAATGAATTAGAATATAAGCTGCGTAACAATTTAATACCAAGTACCGCGCCAACGTTTAAGCCTCCTGGCTAAGGAACTGTAAATGAGTGTTGCAGATGATATTATTGCAGGACGTATGCCGGATTTTGAGGATCATCTTCGTCAGGGGCACTCCTTAGACGATACGGATGAATATGGGCTTAACTTTTTAATAGAAGCCACCTTGACGCAGCGCCCTAACATTGTACAAGACTTATTAGCACGTAAGGTGACGGTCGATAAGCCCGATATTACTGGGCGTACCGCTTTGCATTGGGCGATTGATCAACACGATATTGCAATAGCGCGAACCTTATTAGAAAATGGCGCAAATGCCAATGCGTATACACGAGGTGGTTTATCGGTACTGGTGTACCCAATTTTGCGTCGACAAGAAGATTTGAAATCATTATTGTATCAGTATGGTGCTAAGCTCGATTTTGCGCAGGATTTTATCTTAGCAAAATTATTAGGCCATCGTTATGAATTACAAGGGGATGTTGATATTTACACCCCGGAAGGAAAATACATTGAGCTTGATTATGAAGGTTTTTTTCTAGAGTTTACCGTTGCCTTAATTTTAAATTCCTTACGACGCTTTACCAATAGTTATGCGACCCGTGATTGGCGTCCACATTATCCGGTAGTATATGCTGTGATAGAGGCCTTTGCGTTAGCTGGCGATCTCTTACAGTTGCAGGAAAAACCCCGGTTGAGCGCCTCAGATAAACAAAATTTACAACAATACTTACAAGCGCCTTTGCATATTTTTCCAGTGGCCAGTGAAGGTCATGCGATTGGTTTTGTACATTATGGGAAATTTTGGGCGAAGATAGATCGTGGTGAAAATAGTTTAAAAGAGGGCAGTATTAATATTTATGAAATGCGACATCCAGAACGCCTGACGGTCGCTTTTTTAGAAGATTTTTTATATAACAAACAGTCTAGAGAATATTTTCATGAACAAATTAATTCTATTTTAGGCTTGCAAAAAATCACCACATTTCCAATGACCGCACAAATTACAGGGAACTGTTCTTGGGCCAACATTCAGGCGACCATTCCGGTGGCAATTGCTTTTTTGATGCCTCAAACGGAGCGTCATTGGAATGTAACAGAGGCAATGGCACTGTATGAAGCGTGGGTAGAGTGGGATCAAGATAGAGCACTGGAAGAGTGCGTTCAGCGTTTTTATTTGGCGGATCCCATCCGTAAAGCCAGTATTGCCTCTATGTTGGGTGCCGTATTGTTTCAAGCCTGTGAATATGGCAATAAAAAACATTTATCACGTGCTGAGAAAATTTTAAGAATCTTGACGCTGCCCGAATATCATTATGTCTTAGATAGTTATCTCAAAACCTATTGTGTGCATCAACTTACCAGAAAAGGGAATAATCTGTTAAAAATATTGGATGATGCGGGCGTTGATTCTGGTGTTGAGGTAAACCCTATCGCGACTGGTTTAAAAAAACGAAAGTAGATTCAATTGCCGAATTTAATATTTTATCGGGATGACATCTGTGGGTGCGTAAGGTGAGTTAAATAATCTCAGAGACGTAGTTGATGTCTTGTTTGGCAGTGTTTCGAGGGTTGGCGGGAATAGCTGGTAGAACGCCTACTTTCCGCGCTTTATGCGCGGAATCCAGCAACGTTCTAAACGATCGCCTCAACCATCTCGACATTCCCCAACTCAGGATGTGAATAATAATCTTGAATCAGTAACTCAATATGCTGCAACAATGCCTGTGTGAGTTGCGCGCGATTCGCAGAAGGGTCAATGGCTTGGCAAGCCTCTTCTAAATGCGTCGCCAAAGTTTGTATGCTGGGAATCCCTATAAAAGCACAGGCGCCACGAATCGTGTGCGCAATCGTTTCTATAGAGAAGAAATCTTCTTCTTCCAGCAGGATCTTTAATTGCTGCTTTTGTTCTTGTAGGTCGCTGATAAGATATCCGAGTAGTTCTTTTGCAAGCTCTGGTTTTCCTGAGGCTTTTTCTACACATAAATCCCAATGAATCAGAGATTGTTTTTGATAAATATCCAGAATAGTTTTCAATAAGAGTTTTTCATCAATAGGTTTTTGTAAGCATTGTGTAATACCATATTCGGTTAAATCTTCGCGGCGAATATCGGAGCTATTTGCAGAGATTAAGAAAATCGGCGTGTGTTGATTTAAGCTATTGGGTTGTCGAATACGACTGGCGGCAGCAATACCATGATACTCCGGCATTTGTAAGTCTAAAATAATGACATCAAAGGCGTTGCTTTTGGCGAGTTCAATGACTTCTTTACCGTCTTGTGCGGCTTGTACTTGCGTATGAGGCGTTAAAAAAGAAACCAATAACATACGGCTTACGGTGTTATCTTCGGCGATTAAAATTCGGAGTTTTTGATCTGCGACTTGTTTCCGTAGCGCTTGTAATTCTTGGTATGCCGGGGCAGTTTGCCGCGTTTTATCCAAAAAGAATTGCACGGTATCATACAACTTTTGTATGCTGACCGGTTTGTTCATAAAGCCTTGCCCCCCTAAGGCTTCAGGTTCTTGAATAACATGTTTTGCGATGAAGATAATAGGGATAGGGGCTTTACGTAAAATTTGTGGAATTTGTTGATGATGATTGGCTTCTAAACCGACAAATGCCATTGCATATTCATGTGAGCGTTTTAAAATGGCTTCTTCTAATTCTTGTAAGGTTTCCATCGGCGTGCAGTTGATGCCCCAATACCCTAAACCATTCGATAATGCGTCACGATAGAGCGGGTTAGATTCAAAATAGAGTACTTGTATGCCATTGAATTTATCATGATGTCGATGTTTTTCGAGTTCGTACATTGCCATTTTCTGTAGCGTAAGTTGTACTGAAAAAATAGTGCCTTCATTACGGCGACTGGTGACTTGGATAGAGCCATCCATCGCTTCGGCGAGTTTTTTACAGATAGTGAGCCCGAGTCCTGAGCCACCGAAACGGCGGGTGATGCTGGTATCTGCCTGTTGGAAGGCGGTAAATAAGATAGATTGTTCTTCTTCGGTGAGGCCAATGCCGGTATCTTGTACCATGATTTTTAACAGATAATGTCGCTCGGTTTCTTGCTCAATACTGGTGCTAATCAGTACGATCCCTTCAGAGGTAAATTTAATCGCATTGTTGACGAGATTATTGAGAATCTGTTTAATACGCAAAGGGTCGCCCAGCATCATGGTAGGGACCGCAAGATCTGTCGACGCAATGAGATCTAAGCCTTTTTGATGCGCACTAGGGGCCGCTAAGGCGGTGATTTCATCAATGTTGTTACGAATATCAAAGGGAATGTGATCCAGCAGTAATTTACCTGCTTCAATTTTCGAGTAATCTAATACTTCATTGATAATGCGTAATAAATCTTGGGAAGATGACTGAATAGTTTTGACGTAATCTCGTTGTAGAGGGTCGAGTTTGCTTTCTAATAGGATATTGGTAAAACCCATCACGGCATTCATGGGGGTACGAATTTCATGACTCATATTGGCAATAAATTCAGATTTTAAACGTGCTTTTTCTTCGATTTTTTTCTTGTCCAATTCAAGTTGTATGTTTTTTTCTTCGAGAGACTCTAAGGTAAGTTGTAAGTCTTGTGTGGCGACTTCTACTTGATGCTGCGCGTCATCGACGAGCAGTGCATATTGTTTTTGTAGATGTATGCAGCCTTGTTCAATCAGACCGAGTTCGCCGACGCTCTGTGCTACGATAGGGGTATCGAGCACGTTGCGCATAATAAGGCGCATACTGCGCGATAAACGAAGTAGCGGAACATATAATTTACGCGTGAGTAAAAAATACGTAATTAATCCGGTGAGTAAAGAAAAACTAATGAGTACGATCGAAAATAAGATACGTCGGTAACAGATAATCTCTAGCGCTTGACTATGATGCAGTGTTGAAAAAGATCCCAGTAATTGTTGAGATTCTTTAGATAGCTTATGCAGTTGTGGTCTAGAGATAATATTTTTTTGTGTCAATGAGGACAAAGCTTTAAGGTCAGATACATCATGTTGGTAGGAAATAATGTTATACCAAACACAGAGAAATGTACTGAATAGAACAATCGGAGCAACACTCCATAAAAGAAGATGATGCTTAATTCGTAATGGGCGCATACAATTCCTTAAATCGTGGAAGCTGTAGTATACTCTATACTGCTTGTGAACGCGCGCAGTATCGGCGTGGTCGAGATTATACTGTGCGGGATTACAATTGTCATCCCGCAAATTGATTGAATGGAGTGTTGATGTGATAAAAACGCGTTTTGCCCCTAGCCCAACCGGTGCTTTGCATGTGGGTAGTGTACGCACTGCCTTATTTTCATGGTTGTTTGCTCGCCATCATGAGGGACATTTTATTTTACGGATTGAAGATACCGATCGGGAGCGCTCAACACAGGCTTCTGTCGATGCTATTTTACAAGGTATGGAATGGTTAGGATTAAACTGGGAAGAAGGTCCAATATATCAGACACAGCGTTTAGATCGCTATAATGCGGTAGTTGATCAGTTTTTAGAAAAAGGACTGGCTTATCGTTGTAATTGCAGCAAAGAACGTTTGGAATCTTTACGCGCGCGGCAATTAGAAGAAAAACAAAAACCTCGTTACGATGGGCATTGTCGAGATAAACATTTATCGAAAAGTACAGAACCACACGTCATTCGCTTTAGAACTCCAGAATTTGGTGAAATTTCTTTTGTGGATGCAGTGTATGGCGTCATTACGGTGGCGAATACAGAGTTAGATGATGTGGTGATGGTCCGTTCAGACGGCTTACCGACGTACAATTTTGCCGTAGTGGTGGATGATGTTGATATGAATGTTTCACACGTTATCCGTGGAGAAGATCATATTAATAATACGCCTCGGCAGATACATTTATTTCAAGCTTTAGGTGCATCACTCCCAATATTTGCGCATTTACCGATGATTTTAGGGGAAGATGGAAAAAAACTTTCTAAGCGGCATGGTGCAGTCAATGTTCTGGATTTTAAAAAAGCAGGGTATTTACCGGAAGCCTTATTAAATTATATGGTGCGCTTGGGCTGGTCACATGGTGATCAAGAAATTTTTTCGATGGCAGAAATGATTCAAGATTTTGATATTGCGCAAGTGAGTCGTGGTGCGGCTTGTTTTGATTATGCAAAACTGGATTGGTTGAATCAACATTACATGAAACAAACACCACTAGAACGTCTAACGCCACTTTTCAAAGAGTGTTGTTTAGACTTGGCTATTCCTGTTGAATCCGATTTGGTGCTGCAGTCTATTGTGGCACTACAATTAGATCGTTGTAAAACCTTGTCGGAGATGGCAGAAAAAAGCCGATATTTTTTTGAGGGCGAGTTATTTTATGATGCCGCTGCGGTCGAGAAATTTTTAACGATGGATAGTGCGCCTGTTTTACAGCTGTTGTATGACAAGTTTACCCAGTTGGTAGATTGGACGGCAGTGAATATCCATCAAATTTTGCAAGAGGTCGCGCAAGAGTTGAGCATTGGCATGGGTAAAATTGGGATGCCTTTACGCACTGCGATTACGGGGACTGGTAATTCCCCCTCACTGGATCAGACCGTGGCTTTGATTGGTAAAGAAAGGGTATTACAGCGTCTTTCTGTAGTATTGGCAGGGTTCGTGGGGCGATAAAGGAGTTCCCGTAGTAGAAGTTCGGTGGTAGAAGTAATGAAGGCGAGAAACTCTTTAAAAAAACGCTGTTCGCCATCCCTGGCCGCTCGCAAAAAACATCCTGTTTTTTGACGTTTTTTAAAGAGCTTCCCGCCTCCATTACTTTCGCAACCTTCCGTGTACCTATCAACAAATCCCATATATCCGGGCCGCGCGTGTAAGCAAGCGAAGCCTTTAAAACGGGCCGTACGTATGAGCAAGCGGAGCGGTTAGATCCAAGTTATGATGAAAAACTAAGACAGTTTTTGCGGGATTGACCACAAGACTATTTGTTTCCTCCAATCCACCCCCTCGCACGAAAAACGAATAAAATCATCGAGATAATTCGCGGGAGAGGGATGGGGAGAGGGTATAGAAAATACTCAAAAAGAACTATAAAATGTAAACAAGATGCTGAGCAAGGTCGCTACCAACATAACTCAGCAGCCGTAGCCGTCCCTCCCTGAATCCCTTTTTCGCCAACACTATTCAAGGTGAGCGTTTGACATAATATATCAGCACTGGCTTGTCTAAGACGAGGTATAGCCAGTAATCTAAAATGAGCAGAGTCGGTATTTTCTGTGTCAATCGCTAAGGTATACCACTTCCCTGGCGATATTTCGCTCCCTAAGATGTTCAGAGCCGTATTATCATCATAACGCTGTGTTTCTGCAAAATGACGCTCCATCTGGCTTGCAAAATTTAATAAAGCCATTTGACCATCTAAGCGACGTGTGCGTGTTATCTGCTCGGTGTAGATAGGGTAACTTATACCAAATAAAAGGCCCAAAATAAGCAATACGATGACCATTTCGAGTAAAGAGAAGCCTCGCGATAACATGTTAACCTCGTAATTTTTCGTACAGTCTGTTAGAATGGGCCCAAAATATACTATTGCATGGTTATTATGACACAATTTTGTGGATATATCGCACTCTTAGGACAGCCCAATGTGGGTAAGTCGACGCTTCTTAACTATATTATTGAGCAAAAAATAAGCATTACTTCCAGGAAGCCACAAACCACTCGGCATCGTATTCTTGGGATTCGTACCGAAGAAAATGTTCAATATATTTATGTAGATACGCCTGGCGTGCATCAACACTATAAGCGCAAAGTAAATCATCTCATGAATAAAGCTGCATTGAGTACTATTTCTGACGTCGATGTGATTGGTTTTATGGTAGAGGCTTTACGTTGGCAAGAAGAAGATGAGTATGTGTTACAAGCGATTCAAAACAGCAAGACGCCGTGTATTTTGATTATCAATAAAGTGGATAAAGTTGCGGATAAAGCAAAATTATTACCTTGGATTGAAATGCTACAACATAAACATCCTTTTGCTGCGATTGTGCCTATTTCTGCACAAAAAGGCTGGCAAGTGGATGTTCTGCATGCAAGCTTTAAGCCATATTTGCCAGAAGGCCCGCATCTTTTTCCGGAAGATTATATTACAGATAAACCCGTACGTTTCTTATGTGCGGAACAAATTCGGGAGAAAATTTTTAGATTATGTGGTCAAGAATTACCTTATTCTACAAGCGTACATATTGAGAAATTTGAAGAAGAAGAAAATCTCGTTCGTATTCACGCCCTTATCTTGGTAGATAAAGAAAATCATAAACGTATGATTATTGGTGATCAGGGGCAAAAATTGAAACATATCGCGACACAAGCGAGGGTTGATATGGAAATATTGTTAGGAAAAAAGGTATTTTTACAGTGTTGGTGTAAAATAAAAGCTGGTTGGGCAGATGATCTATCCTTGCTGAAGCAGTTAGGTTATGACGCTTCACTCTGAGCAAGCCTTTTTATTACATCAGTACCCCTCTGGCGAGACTAGTGCGCGGCTTGAACTGTTTACACAACATGCTGGTCGCATTTTTTGTACTGCCAAGGGCCTCAAACGTAAACCTTTACATGCGGCTCCTCAATCATTTCAGGGGCTTTGGGTGCATTACACCTGTACGAGTCGTTCTAAGTATTTGCGACAAGTAGAGCATACTGGTCCGAATTTTTTTTTGGAAGGTCGTACACTCTGGGCTGGTTTATATCTGAATGAAATTCTTCGCTATACGCTTGCAGAGGAGGACCCTGAGCCTGCTTTGTTTGATGCGTATGTGGAAACACTCCAAAAACTTGATCAGACGCCGACTGTCATAGAAGCTGCATTGCGAGATTTTGAATGCACTTTATTAGATAAAAGCGGTTATACCTTTTCTTGGGAATATGAGGAGGCCGGGAACTTAGCAATTGAACCGCATAAACAGTATCTATTTAGTGCTGGACAAGGTTTTCGCGCAGTAAATCAGGGGATTCCTGGTGCGCATCTGTTGGCGTTTGCACAAGGAGAACGCCTTAATCCCCAAGTGCTTGCGAGTGCTAAACAGGTACTTCGACAAGCGATACACCAGCTAATAGGCGGCAGACCCATTCGTTCCCGAGATTTTTGGTATACTCTTCGCCCTTGAATTTTTGGCATTGTTGCAAGTTCGCTCGCCATCGGTCATGTACTGCACGGTACACTCCCTCGTCTCGCTCACTTGCGCCTCGCCAAAAATCCAATTGCTGTGAGTATATTCTTCGTTTTTGAATTTTTGGTGTTATTGTAAAAGGCTTATTTTTTTGGATCATCTAACGTCTCTCCCAGCCTATTGGTTAACTGCCGTAAAAACGGCAGAAATCCTAGTGCCAGAAAAAACGCAAGAATATAAAGACCTTCCCACCCAAAGTGTTGTTGTAGGTAAGTGCCAATCGGCCCAGAAAAAACGCGCGGTAGCATGGCGATGCATACAAAAATAGAAAATTGTGTAGCCGCGAAAGCAGTGTTGGTTAAGCGCATCAATAAAGCGAGTAATGCGGTGGATGCCATACCTGAAGCAAGATTATCAATCACGACGCATCCGCCGAGTAGAAAAATATTTTTTCCACTATACGCTAAAAAGGCAAACAGTAAGTTGCAGCATGCTTGGAGTATGCCCAGTGTTTTTAATGCACGGGCCAGTGGCCAATATAATAGGAGTACCCCTGAGCTGATGCCCCCGATTATAATGGCAGAGGTCCCTAGTAACTTTTGGATATAGCCAATTTCTTGCAGTGAAAAACCAGAGTGTTGGATTAAAAAGGGCAGAGCGATCGCACTGGTAGAGCTGGTAAATATATCTCCACATTTGAAAAGAAGAATATACGCCACCAAGCTCCAGAAATAGGGTCGTTGGTATACATTTTCAATCGGGGTGAAAAAAGTTTCTCGCCAAGAAGAAAATGCTGAGGTTTTGGGATGTTGTGGTTCTTTACTATACAGTGTCGCGAGAAAGGGCGGAATAAATAACAAACAAAGATAACGATAGGTACTAGGAAACCCAATATGTTGAGCCACAATAAGGGATAAGCCACCACATAATAATCCACAACGATAGCCCGACACGGCTAAAGAAGAGCCTAATCCATGGAGTTTTTCAGGAAGATATTCGATCCGATGCGCATCAATGACGGCATCCTGTGTGGCAGAAAAAAAAGCAAGAATCAGTGCCAGCAGAAGGAGTAGGATGGCATCATTTTCTGGAGAAAGAGTGCTAATAAAGTAAAACCCTATACAGATTAAAATCTGCATACTGATGATAATACTGCGACGTTTGCCGAGACGAGAAAAATTATAGCGATCTAATAAGGGCGCCCAAAATACGCGATATGCATAAGGAATATTAGTAATACTGAATAGAGCAGTAATGGCGAGCGGAGCGTCACTGAATGAAAACCAAGCAATGAGTGTGGTACTTAAGATGGCGAAAGGGAGACCAGAGGAAAATCCGAGTAAGAAAATGAAAAATAAATGCATTGGGAGGCTCCTAAATCTAACGCCTTCAGCCCTAAATCCTTCCAATTAGCCTTAAGTTTTTCTGACACTGAAAAGCCCCTGCGTACCGCTTAAAAAGCCTCTACGTACTGCTTAAAAAGCCCCTACGTACCGCGGCTTGTCCGCGGTATCCAGCTATTTCGGAGACCTATGCTCTTCGTATCCCTGGATCCTGCGGACAAGCCGCAGGACGTAGGCTTCTGGCTGTCAAGAAAAAATTAACGCTCATTGGAAGCCTAAATCCTGAGGAGACAATGATGGTAGTAAGCTCCCGGATGAGGGAGAGTGGATTAGTTTTTCGTAAAAAAAAGAGCACGCCAATTATATGTTAATACAAAATACTTGGGGTGCTCCATTTTTGCGCAATTTACTACGCTTTTTTCGCGCTTACTTGAGCTTCTGGCTTGTTAACAGAAAGAAGATGGATATTAAATACCAATGCTTCATTCGGGCCAATTAAATTGCCTACGCTTCTTGGACCATATGCTAAAGCAGAAGGAATATATACTTCCCAAGTAGAGCCAGCAGGCATCAGTTGTAATACTTCAGTCCATCCTGGAATGACTTGAGATACTTTAAAAGTGGCTGGTTTGCCAGTTTTGTCAGTAGAGTCAAAAACCTGACCATTGATGAGTTTGCCGGTATATTCTACGGTGAGACTGTCATCTTTGCTCGGTTTAGCGCCATTGCCGGGTTTTACAATTTTATATTGTAATCCACTGGTTAACGTAACAACATCTGGTTTAGCCTTATTTTGAGCTAAGAAAGCTTCCCCTTGTTGTTTATTTTCTTCAGATTTTTTATTAAACATAGCGACTTGTTTTTCCATTAATGTTTTTTGAAGTTTCGTCAGTGTATCCGTAATTTGTTGATCAGTGAGCAACAAAGGTTTTTCACCAAGACTATCTTGAAGACCTTGTTGAAATGCTCCAGGGTTAATAGATATATCTTGTTTTTTGAAATTTTTTCCTAGATCAGCACCGATGCTGTAAGAGGTTTTATCTGCGTCAGTAGAGAGGACCATTGGCGCATTTGCAAACGCTGGTGCAATATTCATACTAAGCAATACTACAGAAAGGTATTTCATTTTCATATAATGTTTCCTTCGTAAAAGTGCAGCCCATATTCTGCCTTAGTATTTTTAAAAATACTAGTAGCGCTTCCATTTAGTTTTGGCAGGGGTGTTATATACTTGATTCTATATTTTTTAATAAATCCGTGATAAATCTAAGAAGATCGTCCTTGCGAGCCGCAGGCGAAGCAATCTGGTGACTTTAAGGCCACTGGATCAACTATACCTCTAAGATTTTTTAATTGCCTTTTTACTGGGTGGTCTAGATAAAAAAAACACGTCATCAGCTATGTCTCCAAGATTTTTTAATTACTTTTTTATGTGCAACTTTAGTCAAAAAAGCACGTCATCCCGAGCCAGTTTGAATTACGTTAAATTCTCTGAAAATTCTGCGAGGGATCTCCTTGCTGCTGGGATCGATCTGTCTGCAGGAGATCTCTCGCAGAATTCTCGATGGTTCTTTTCTGTGCTCAAACTGGCTCGAGATGACGGATCTTTTTTTATCAGAGTGCCATGTAAAAAGATTGTTAAAAAATCTTGGAGACATAGTTAATCCAGCGACCTTATTTTAAACAAAAGACACTGGATTATTTCGCTTGCGGCTCGCAAAGACGCTTTTTAGACTAGTGGTTAAGCACCACCAGGCGCAGGAGGTTTTGCCTTGCTAATCACTCTCCTCGCGGCCTCTATCCGATTACTACTCGTGGTGGCAAAAAATCCCGTTTTTGTGCTAGAGAGTTTGATATTCTCTTTACTATCCTTAGAAAACCAGGCTTTAATAGTATCTAACAGCTCTTTTAATGCTTGCACAACGCCCCAAGCTTTGACACCACGATGGCCTCGCAGTGTAGCAACGGTTGCGGGGGTCTCGATAGCTTTTAGGCATGTCTCACAAAAGTGTTTTTGTAGCCCTTGTAACGTCTCTTTTTCTATTATAGCCTTTTCATGGTTCGCATCATCACCTTCATTTTTATAATATTTTTTAAAGTTGTCATTTAAAGACAATAGGTAATTTGTTTGTGCTTCACATAATTCTCTATGTAAGGTCTGCATTGCAATAATAGCTTGTGTCATCGTGTCTTTTTTATTTCTAGCGCGTAAGTCGTCTAATTGCGTCTTGATATCCTTTATCTTGGCGGATATTCCAGAGTTTTCAAAAAACTTCAATCCGTTCAAAAGTAAAGGCAAATTTTGATATTGTTGTTCTTGTGGGCTATTAGTATTGATTGTCTCAAGGGTTGATAAAGGTGGCGTTTTTACACTGCAGATCTCTCCACCAATATTTAAATAAGTAGCATTTAGCGCCATAAATATTTCTAAAATTGAAATATCAGCATTTTCCTGAGAGAATCCCTCTTTAACAAAAGCCATACCGTCTTGATAGGCTTTTGTTTTTGCTTTGAAATCGGTAGAAGGATTGTGCATTTGATGAAAATACTGCGCTGCCACTCCAGCAAAACCACCCAGCTCGAAAGCTTTGTCCATATATTGCTTTTTGGTCGCAGGGTTATCAGTGATTTGCGCAAGCAGCAGATTTGCTGGCAGGCTTTTTTCTGCAATTGCACCAAGGCTGGTGGTCGCTTTTTGAATCAGTGCTGGGTATTCTTTGGATTTTTTATCATATTGTTTTGCTTTTTCGATGTCAATTGCAGCCATTTCGACGCATAATTCTTCTTCGTTCGGCATCTGTTGTTTATACTGCTCTCTTGCGACATTACAGGCTTCAATAAAGGTAGTCTGTAGTGCTGCTAAATCTACTGCTGTGAAAGGGATTACTTCGCCTGCCTCAGTTCGGTTATTTTTTGCGCATGCTGCATGTAAATGTGAAAAATAAGTGAATTGAGCATCGGATAATGCTTCGAGTAATTGCGACTTAGCATGTGAAGCGTCCTGTGTTGCTGGCCCCATTGACATGGAGTGTAAAGTCTCTAATTGGTCACGCAATTCTTTGAATTGAGGAGTTATATCTGAATCTGCCAAAAAGCGAAGTCCGTCGATAAACAGGGGTAGCGATTGATAAAATTCATGCTTGCTACCATCCCAGTACTGAACATTATTGAGTTCCTCTAGTTTTCTTAGAGAAGGTAAAGCTTGCAAGCTCTCTATGCTGAGGCCTCTAGCAGCTCGAAAATACTCTCTATTTATCTCTATAAATAGATTGAGAAGATTAATGCGGGCATGGGTATCCAAAAACGCTTTTTTCAGAAATTCTAGACCTTTTTGGTAATAAGTTTCCAGTGTTGTCTTATTTTCACTGAATTGATGAGTGCAAAACAGAACTAAACGAATGGTTTCTTCTATATGATTAGGGTCCCTCAGTGAAAATGCTTTATTTAAACATTGTTCTATTTTTTGAGGATTATCCGCATAGATTTCCCTGGCAAGTCTTAAATTTGCAGAAATATCTTTATCGGCAATTTTTTCTAGTATAGTAGCTGCTTTTTGACGTAGCTGTTGTATTTTTTTCTTTTTTGCGATGACTTCTTTAGGCGTATCTGGGGTATCTCGAAGAGTCTGATATATTTTCCATTTGTTGCTGATCAGTTCTTCGGAATCTGGAGTATCAACATTTTGTTGATGGCACGCCTTTAAAGCTGTATCGATGGCTATCTCATGTGGCGTTTTGACTGTGAGCGCCTCTTGAAGATATCTTTCAGCGGGGATTTGTTGAAGTTCACACAGCATTTTTTGCGCTTCACGATGTTTATCTGCAATTTTTTCCAGTAGAGTTATCGCTTTTTGATGTAGTTCTTGCTTTTTTTCTTCTTTTATTTTTACATCGGCAGGCTTGTCCACTTGCCTGCTAAGGGTATTTAGCTCTTTGTGTTTGTCATTGATGGTCTCTTGGGGTGGTTCTGTTTCTGACCATTGTAACTCCTGTCTTTTTTTAGAAACAGCCTCTTCATGCGGGGTTTTGAGTTCCTGTGCCTCTTGAATATACATTCGAGCAAAATCTAGATATAGGTTATTCAGTATTTCCTGTGTTTCAGGATTTTTATCGGCAATTTTTTCCAGTATAGCGATTGCCTGTTGATACAGTTCTAGTTTTTTGGTCTTTTTTGCCATTAACGCATCAGGGCTGTCTGGTTGTTTAGCAAGTGTGTGTAGTTCTTGCCGTTTGGCTTCAATTTCCTTTGCGGTTGTTTTTGGAGAAGCACCCCATTGTAGCTGTTCTAGCTCCACTTCTGTGACATGAATTTTTTGTTCATGGGGTGTTGTGACCTGATTTGCTTCTTGCAAATAAGTTTCTGCAACTGCTCTTTGAATGTGATTTTTCTGTTCAGTTGTGACCGCCGCTTGATGAAGCGCCTTAAGTGCAGTACGTCGTTGTTCTGTATTTTCACTAGAGCGGAGTGCTTCTTGTAATTTGAGGTCAAAATACATTTGTTTTATGGTGAGGTCCGAACTGCCTGTAGGAAACAGGGTGTCAAGCAGGTCTGGATATCGCTGTTTTACATGATCATATAATTGAATACATTCCTTCACATCCTGGTGTTTGAGGTGTAACGCTAAAGATTGTTGTAAATAGTTTTTTTGTTTTTCTAGTGTTTCAGCATCTACCGGAGCCTCCTCCGCTCCTCCCCCACCCAATGACGCAGCAGCCGCGGCTTGATAGAGTGATGCTAAGTGTTTTTCCAACAACTTTTTTTGTTCTTTATCAGGGGTATTGCTAATAATAGTGACGAAAGCAGTGGTGCACGCTTCTTTCCATTCGGGGTGAGACTGGTAGATCTCTCGAATCCAATAAGGGGTGGCTGGAGCGCTGTCACTCTCCGTCTGATTTGCTGGAGCGCTTGTTTGTGACGCGAATATGGTGAGCCCTTGTTGAAGATATGCGTTCATTGAGGTGCTTAACTGGGAAATATCTTGTTCCAATTCTTCCTGGCTAACAAAATAATAATTTTCTTCTCCCTTTTTAATGATATTTAGCTCATTTTGTCGCTGATTTATTTTCTTACTGGCTAATTTTGCTAAAGACATAAAGGTGTCTACTAGCGCTAGAGTGGCCTCTTTTTTAGAATCAGTGTCAGATATTCCTTTAATGGTTTGTTCAAAATACTTAAGCCCTTCCTGCGTGAATGGAGGTACTGAATGTAACAATTGGGAAGACAGTTGCTCATATTGTTGAATATCACAAAAGAGTGTAACGCCTTGCAGATATTCCCGTATCTGTTCTTCCTGACCAACTGGGGTTTCAAAAATATTATTAGTGGCTCGGAGGCAGTAGAGGGCCGCTAAATTGTTTTGAATATCGTTGATATCTTTCTCTGAGATATTTGTTGGGTTTTTTAATAGGGCTTCAATCGCGAGAACATCTTGTTCTAGTGATTTTTTTTGAAGAGCGGATAATGAATAGTGCTGACGGTAAGCGTTGAGTATTTGCGTGGCAGCATCCGCATAACGTTCATTTTGCATGCACAATGTTGCTGCGTCGCAATGCCGCTCCGTCGAGTTATACAGGTTGATTTTTTGTTCAAGAATCCGAGGATTTTCTACGGCGATGCTGTCATAGAGCTGTATAATTGATGTTACCTCTTCATTAGAAAGAGGATCCCAGCTATTTTTTTTACTCTTTTTGTATTGCAAATAAAGGCAGTTGGCAGATAATATTGCGGCATTCCCTTTAGGGTCGTCTTTAAGTAATTCTTGTACATATGTTTGAAGCGTTGGAATATCCGCTGCTTCTATCGGATGAGATTTGTATGGTGTATCGTAGTAAGAGCCTCGGGAGTATATTTGCTCCCATTGCTTCCACGCATCCTCATCTCCCGTGTGCGCTAACGTAAGAATATTTTTAATTGCTTGAAGTTGCTTTGCTGTTAACGCCATGGAAAATCCCCTTCATCTGAGTTTGTTTATTAATTATGTATCATGTTCTTATGTAAGTCAATATTGGGTTGTAAGTTGTAGGGGCTACCTAGGAGCTATCCGAGCCTCTGTCACGCGCGGTTCGGATAGATTATGCACGGGCTCAGATCCCATGGCAGTGTGACAGAGTTTATCTCTTACGTGCTTTGAGTAAAACATATAGCGCACCGGCGCCACCGTTTTGTGGACGTGCGCTGCTAAAGGCAAGAATTTCAGGGATTTGTGGTAACCAATGATTAACGAGGTTTTTTAAGATAGGAGCATGGGTATCACGACCTTTTCCATGAATAACGAGAACTTGACGCTTGCCTCGTTGTTGTTGGGTTTGGATAAAATGTATGAGGGTTTCTTTTGATTCAGCAGAAGTAAGTCCGTGTAAATCTAGAGTTGCTTCAATAGGCAATTGCCCTTGCTTAAATTTGCGTAGATATTTTTGTGGTAAGGGATTTTTACAGTAAAATAAGCGGGTTTCAGAGCTCACAGACGTATTCACGGCATCGGAAAGCAGCCATGGGGAATGTTCTTGGGTTGGGGGAGCAATAGGTTTTCTGTGTCGAATTTGGAGGTTTATTTCTGGTTTACTGGGGAGCGTCAAAGAAGAACGGTTCGATTGTAAAGTGGTACGAGAAAGCGGTTTTTCAGGGTGACGGGCAAGCGTTTTAGGCTTTCGGATAGGGACGACTTCGCCCACC
>JAUYSE010000175.1 GCA_030696465.1 Legionellaceae bacterium | reverse complement strand
CTAGTCGTTTATCGCCAAAGTTTGCTTCTTTGGTCTCGTTGATAATCCATTCACAATTGTCCATATAAATTCCATGCAAAAAACATGAATTTTACATGGATTTATACTTATGTATAAGAGTATGACCGTGAGGGAGCGGAGTAGTTAAGCCGTCGCATCAACTGCTCCACTCCCTCACGGTCGCGGCTCGGATCAACCTGCCGATGATGTTAGTTTGGCTCGTTTGGCGGGCTCAGTCTAAATGCTCGAAATGACGTGATATTCTGATTTATAAAGCACTGCATGCGTTACAGGAGTAAATAAGCATTCCCGCGCCCCACGAAGCCTGAGTGGGTGACGATGAAGGGGGGCCCCCGTCCGCGCGCAGGCTTTTGCGAGCACGGCGGGGTCCGCAATCGGCAGGACCCGCCTTTCTAATCTAGAAAAAGCGGGAATTCATTTTATGTAATAATACAAATAATGGAGCGGTTCTTCGTCAGATGATGCGGCCAGCAGTTACCATTTTTCATGAGGTGGCCCTGGCGTAAAAAGAATTCACGCTTGAGTTGTATCAAAGGTTCTGTTATCCTCGCATCTCTACTATGGTGGCTTGTAAGGTCCCTTAGCGGCGATATGCAGTGAATCCCGTCAGGTCCGGAAGGAAGCAGCGGTAACCGCAGATTCGGGCGCTTAGGTGTGCTTTATGAGCTGCCTCCAAATTATTTATATGATAATATACTCACAGCAACTGTGAAGAGTATACTCCTAATCTAAATTCCGACCTTGAAGGAATTTCTATGCCTTATATTGCCTTAGCCCGAAAGTGGCGTCCCCGAACTTTTGCTGAATTGTTAGGACAAGATCCCATTCGTCAGCTATTAGTGAATTCTTTGAATACCCAGCGCTTACATCATGCGTATTTATTTACAGGGACTCGCGGTGTTGGCAAAACGACGATTGCTCGTTTATTAGCAAAGGCGCTCAATTGCGTACAAGGTATTTCTGCTACTCCTTGCTTACAATGCGAGATATGCAAAGAAATAGAGCAGGGTGCTTTTTTAGATTTAATTGAAATGGATGCTGCCTCAAAAACCGGGGTAGAAGATATGCGTCAGTTGCTAGAAAATGTCCCTTATGCGCCAGTGAAGGGGCGTTTTAAAGTGTATCTTATTGATGAAGTACACATGCTCTCGAATAGCAGCTTTAATGCCTTATTGAAAACCTTAGAAGAGCCGCCCTCTCATGTGGTGTTTTTATTTGCAACCACCGAATCACAAAAAATACCAGAAACTATTTTATCTCGGTGCTTGCAGTGCCATTTGCGTCCTTTATCCCCAGCGTTGATTGGGTCGCATTTAGAACATATCTTGGCACAAGAGAATCTTTCTGTTGAGTCAGGGGTAGTTCCGTTATTAGCATCGGCAGCACGCGGTAGTATGCGTGATGGTTTGAGTTTATTAGATCAAGTCATTGCCAGCGCAGAATCAGCGATTTCATTGGCACATGTGAAGCGCACTTTAGGCTACACGCAGCAAGAATATATTTTTCCCCTGTTACAGGCGTTGTTACACCGAGATGCAGCCCAATTGCTGCTCATTTCTCAAAGCATTAGCGAAGAGGGTGCGGCATACCGATTTGTGTTAGATAGTTTATTACATAAATTGCATGATATATCTATGTTGCAGGCCCTGCGTGGAGATACAACATTATTTCCGGCTCCAGAAGAAATAACGTGGTTAGCGCAGCAATTTTCTGCAGAAGATGTGCAGCTTTGGTACCATATCGCTTTGAAGGGTTTAGATGAATTAAGCTATGCACCGAGTCCGAATATTGCGTTTAATATGGTTTTGTTGCGAATGATGGTATTTCGCGACGCATCGTTACCTGCAGAGGCTGCATTTTCTGAAGCAGCGGTGTCCGCCGCTGTTGTACCAGCGTTGCCAACCATAGTAGCACCGGCGCAGATGAGCGCGGTTCAGGTTACGTCGACTACGGCTACACCTGTCACGGTGTTACCCCCAGAACCAGTAGCGCCAACAGCGCCTACACCCATAACGCCTGAAATAAAAAGCCCAATGGTTCCGAAAAATGCGCTGATCTCTCCTCAGAAAGAAGAGTGGTCTTCGGTGATTTCCCATTTAGGCTTGACGGGGCTTACTTTAAATGCAGCGGAACAAGCAATTTGTGTACGTCGAACCGATACGTTGTGGACTTTGGGTCTTAAAGAAAGTCATCGTTTGTTATTTACACCGGTTATGTTGACCCGTATACAAGAAGCGTTGTCAAACTATGTAGGTCACGCAGTGCAAATAGAGTTGATAAGCATCGATCAAGAATATGTCTCTCCTGCACAAGAGAGAAAAATACATGAGCAAAAAGTACGTGATTTGGCTCAAGATGCTTTAGAATCTGACCCGATGTTCCAAGCATTACGCAGCGAGTTATCTGCAGAGGTTATTGAGGATTCTATGGTTTTTTTGAGAAATGAACTATAATAAAAATTACTCGCCCACCTGTGGAGTGAGTTGTTAGCAAATATTTTGATAATATAATGAGGATTGATAATGGCTTTTAATGATGCGTTCCAAGATGTAATGAAGCAAGCAGAGGCAATGCAAAAGCGGATGCAGGGCGTACAACAGGAATTAGGCAATTTAACGGTGATGGGTAAATCTCCCCTCGGTGAAGTGGCAGTACACATGACCGGTCGTCATGAAGCGAGCAAAGTGGTGTTACGTCCAGAGGTACAGCAAATGCCGCTTGAAATGTTAGAAGCAGCGATTGCTACGGCAATCAATAATGCAGTACGACAGGTAGAGGGCGAATCTCAGAAAAAGATAGCAGAATTGACCGCTGGTTTAAAATTGCCGACGGATCTGTTGAAAAATGTAGATGAAGAGAAAAGATGAGAATAACTTCCTGCTATGGATAGCTTACAACGACTAATTGACGCTTTACGAGTGTTACCAGGTGTCGGGCAAAAATCTGCTCAGCGTATGGCGTTTTATTTATTGCGTGCTTCACAGCGCGAACGTGGTTCGCGCTTGGCCACTGCTTTGTCAGAGGCAATGCAACAGATACGGCATTGCGATCGTTGTAATAATTTCACAGAAAATCCTTGTTGTCGTTTGTGTGAGCGTCCAGAACGCGATAAAAAACTCTTATGTGTAGTAGAAATGCCTGCTGATTTGTGTGCGGTAGAGCAAAGCCAGACCTACCAAGGCACTTATTATGTATTGATGGGGCGAATTTCTCCTCTAGATGGTTTAGGGCCCAAAGATATTCGCTTAGAAAAACTAGAGCATTTGGTGCGCACAGAAGCGATTCAAGAAATCATTTTAGCATTGAGTCCCAGCGTTGAAGGGCGAGCAACCGCCTATTTTATTCAACAAATGTTACAAGCGTACCCTGTGCGTATTTCACAGTTAGCACAAGGCATTCCCTGTAGTGGCGAGCTAGAATTTCTAGATGCAACGACCATAGGTGCTGCATTACGTAATCGATCTACGGTGTAATCTCCCACATTCGTACATTTTTAATGGTATGTTCACTGATTTGTAATATTTCAATATAGTATTGGTTTATTCGCAGACAACAGGGGGCAGATGGAATCGTGCCCAAGGTTTCAGTGATAAGTCCATTGAGTGTTTTCGGGCCTAAAGAAGGTAAAGTCCAATTGAGGGAGCGCTGGAGTTGTCTTAAGGGGATGCTTGCATCAATGAGGTAGGTCCCATCTTTTTGTGGCGTGATATTTTTACTTAAGCTTGCGATATCGGTAGTAAATTCACCAACGATTTCCTCTAAAATATTTTCTATAGTGACCAGCCCTACGAGTTCGCCATATTCATCGACCACAAAGCAACTGCGGTTTTTGTTTTTTTGAAAATGAGAAATTTGCGCGAGCAGTGGGGTGGTTTCAGGGATAAAATAAGGCGCGCTCATAATTTTTAAGAGGTGCTCAGGGGTTAAAGTTTCTTCTAAAGTCATTTGTAACACATCACGTAAATGTACCATCCCGAGTATCTGGTCGATATGGGTACGATAGACTGGAATTCTAGTGTGTTGAAAGGTACTGAGTTGCTCGAGCGTAAGGTGCCAAGATTGATGAAGATCAATCCCAATAATGTCAGATTTGGGGATCATAATGTCTTCTACGGTGATATCCGCAAGATCTAATAAACTAATAAGCATATTTTTTTGTTTGGAAGGTAAATATACTTGCGTTTCATGGACGACTGATCGTAATTCTTCGCCAGAAAGAGAGCTTTCTTTATGACTGGGTTGTGTTGATATTCCGCACAGACGCAAGAGAGCATTGCTGGTAGCGGTTAGTAGACGAACGACAGGGCTCAGTAGCAATTGCAAACCAATCAGTGGGAAAGAGAGTCCGAATGCCACGCGTTGTGGATAGAGTGCACCTAATATTTTAGGTATCATTTCCGCAAAAACAAGAATGAGGATCGACAATATAGCGGTGGAAATCCATATGCCGATATCTCCCCAAAAAGCGTGTCCAATAATAGTGGTGATACTAGAGGCAACAATATTAGCGAGGGTATTACCGATGAGTAATGTCCCTAATAATCGCTCCGGGTGTTCTAATAGAGTGTTAATGCGTAGGGCTTGTTTTTGATTCTGGCGTGCCAGATGACGCAGTTTATAACGATTTAAAGACATAATACCTATTTCGGATCCGGTGCAAAATCCAGAAAAAAGTACGAGTAATACCAGTAAAAATAAAAGCATCCAGAAAGTATGTTCATGTATCATAGATATATTCAGCAGGTTAAAATTTCTTTGGATCGGCAAGTTCCCAATGTATTTTATAGTCATTGGGGATGTATTTACTCAGCAGTTGCCCTGGTTCTAAATAATCATAAATTTCACTAAGGGGCTTCACTGTTGCTTGGGCGATGCGTCGCATTAAATAGTAGGGCTGTAGTTCACTGGGGTGATCTAAACCCATGGCCCCGACTAACTCTAAAAAGCTCCTGATAGTGTTTTCATGAAAATGTGCAATGCGGTGTTTTTTATCATCGATGACTAGCCCCCGTTGTAAGCGAGGATTTTGAGTGGCGACGCCGGTGGGGCAGGTGTTGGCGTTACATTGTTTAGATTGAATACAACCCGCGGCCATCATCATACCGCGTGCACTGTTACACATATCTGCGCCCAGGGCAATTTTTTCGACTAAATCAAAGCCGGTTGCCACTTTTCCGCTGGCAATAACGCGTATTTTTTCACGTACATTCACCCCGACCAGTGCGTTGTGCACAAACACCAGGGCTGCTTCTAATGGTTCCCCAACATTATTGACATATTCTAGTGGCGCCGCCCCAGTTCCGCCTTCTGCGCCATCTACGGTAATAAAATCAGGATAGAGCTCGGTTTCTAGCATCGCTTTGCATATCGCAAGAAATTGTGCGCGTTGGCCTAAGCAGAGTTTGAAGCCTACAGGTTTTCCGTTAGAAAGCGTACGTAAGGTATTTACAAATTCCAGTAAACCAATCGGAGAATCAAACGCGGAATGGGCGGGAGGGGATAGGACGTCATGACCCATTGCTACTTTACGTACTTTGGCAATTTCTGGAGTTAATTTAGCCGCAGGTAAGATGCCACCATGTGAAGGTTTAGCGCCTTGTGAAAGTTTTACTTCTATCATTTTTACTTCTTCGCGCAGCGCTTCTGTTCGGAATTCTTCAGGAGCAAAATGTCCTTGGTCATCTCTACAGCCAAAATAAGCGGTTCCTAGTTGGAATGTTACATCTCCCCCTTGAAGATGATAAGGAC
>JAUYSE010000127.1 GCA_030696465.1 Legionellaceae bacterium | reverse complement strand
GAAACACTATATTCATGGTGATCCAAGTGCAGGGCTTTTTAGTGATGAGGGAATTTCATTTTTTGGTGGTCATGGTATGAGTGACGATTCTAAAGGACGAAGTATTCATATGCTGTCTAAATTTTGGGATGGTGATCCACTGATTCGTACACGAGGTACCGATGGGGAATCCGGGATGTTATCAGATCGTCGGCTATCATCTCATTTGATGGTACAGCCAATTGTTTCTGCCAAAGTATTGGCTGATCCATTATTACAAGGACAGGGATTTCTCGCTCGTTTTTTAATTTGTCATGAAGCCAGTATTGCTGGCACACGTTTATTAGCGGGTAGGGACTTAAAAAAAGGGCCTCATAATGATCCTGCAATAGGTAAGTATTGGGAGATCATGACACGTTTATTAAAAAAGCCAGCACAAATCGATATAGGCACAGGGGGTTTGGAGTTGATTTTATCTTCTTTAGAAGATAATGCGTTAACAGAATGGTGTTTGCTTCATGATCAGATTGAAATGCAAATTCGCCCTGATGGGAAATTTATAGATATTAAAGCATTCGCATCTAAAGCACCGGAGCAGGCTGCTCGCATTGCTGCCGTGTTGGCTTTTATTGATGAAATAGAACATCCTACAGTTGAACATGTAAAACGTGCAGGAATTTTAATATTTTATTATCTCGAATCAATGGTCATTCGCACTATGAATGCACAAGAGGACGTAAATAAACTACTTGCCAATGATTTACTTGAATGGATTAAAGAGAATAAAGGTAGGGTATCTGCAAATGATTTTAAGCGCCTGCCAAATAGTTTAAGAGCAGCTAAAACAGCACGTAATTTATTGGAAATTCTTGTTGATTATGGTCATCTTTGTGTCTCTGCACAAAATAGCCGAAATGGGAAAGCCACATTATGGGAGCTTATTGAATGATAGTTCACCCTCTCAAGAGGTTGATTTAAAAATGTATAAATAGCTTGGATCCGCAATTGATCCGCAGCAATTCCGCAGGTGAGAGTTGTTACCCAGTAAGCCCTTCCGCAAAATCCGCGATTTACGCAGCAGTGTATTATAAAAATTAATATAATCTTTCAGCGTTAAATCTAAAATGTGGATCGCTGAGGATGCTGCGGATTTTGCGGAAAAGCAAGATGGATAAGGGATTGTGTTTGCGGATTGATTGCGGAGTATCTGCGGATATAAATACAATGAATTACTAGAAGTTTAGACATGTTGTTTTTTTAAACCCTTTATTCCTGTAAAATGCAGGAAAAATGCAGGGAATTGGGGTGTGATATGGCAAAGTTCCAAAAAGGCATATCCGGTAATCCATTAGGAAAAAAACTAGGTACATTAAATAAAAAAACGCAATTAGCAAAGCATTTTGAAGTGCACGCTGAGGCATTAATTGATAAAACAATAGAGCTTGGTTTATCTGGTGATCCGGTGGCACTTAGACTGTGTATCGAGCGTTTGGTGCCAAAGGCTAAAGACAATACGGCTACTGTTGTTATGCCTGATTCAAATAGCATGGAAACAACAAAAATAATACCGATGCTTTTACAATCACTTGCAGGCCAAGAGTTAAGCCTTACTGATTTTAAAAATATGATGGATATCTTTATTGCACATGATAATGAAGTGCAAAAAGAAAATAAAAAACACGAAGTGTTGAAATTAGATACAAAGGATCCGATTGAAGCAGCTAAAGCTTATGCCAGGATAATGCAAAGGAGTTAGGCTAAATCTATTTATAATTGCGAAACAATCTACAGGAATTGATTTTATCGCTGAATTTTACTTACGGTAATTTCAATCTATGACAAATGATTTACTTAGCATAATAAAGAACGCATCTACTTGGTGGGATGTATATAGCGAATTATCAAAGCAAAATACAGGAAGAAACCCTTCGGTTGGTAAGCTATTCGAGGAATTTTGCAAATGTTATTACTTATTAGATCCAATAGTCAAAAATGAGTATCGTAACGTTTGGCTTTTTAGTGAAATACCACAGAATATCAAGACGAGGCTTAATCTTGGTAAAATAGATCATGGTATAGATCTTGTGCTCGAAGGTGTTGATGGCACTTTATCTGTTGTGCAGTGCAAATTTAGAAATAATCAAAGTTGTAATATCTCGTGGACAAAAGACAATCTGGCCAACTTATTTGCAGATGGTGATAAGGCTGATTATTTTATTGTATTTACCAATGTATCTGGTCTTGATAAGCATTCGCTAACAAAAAAAGAAAACCAATTAAAACTAGTCACACTGGGTGATTTATTAGATATACCATCATCAACGTTCGAGAAAATCAAAAACCATCTAACTGGAATAAGCAGTGATGTAGAAGGTACTAAGAAAGAACCAAGAGATGATCAACTGAAGGCGATGCAGGCGGTAATTGATGGTTTTAAACAGCAAGATCGTGGCCAATTAATTTTACCTTGCGGTGCAGGAAAAACTCTTGTTTCTTTATGGATAAAGGAAGCATTAAACACACGTCATACTCTTGTATTAGTTCCTTCATTAGCTTTATTGAGACAAATTAAAAATCAATGGTCTATTCATGGTGAGCGTTTTATACCATATATTTGCGTTTGCTCTGAAAAAGACATTGATAAAGGAGTTGATCAGCAAATAGTTTACACCTATGAAATTCGTGGCAAAGTTTCGACTAACGCGAGTGAGGTGCGTGAATTTTTAAATAGCCATAGTGAAACCATTGTTTATTCTACATATCAAAGCTTAGAAGTAATTTGTGATGCGATTAATAAGTCAATGTTCGAGTTTGATTTAGCTATCTGTGATGAGGCACATAAAACATCAGGCAGTAAATTCAATAAATTCGCTGTTGTTCATTCAAACGCTAACATTGCAATCAAAAAAAGACTCTATATGACGGCTACTCCACGTATTCTTTCTGAAAGCGTGAAAAGTAAACTAAGTGATGAAGTAGTCAAATATATTTATGATATGAGCAATCCAGCGATTTTTGGTATAGAGTTTTATCGAATGAGCTTCCGAGAGGCGATTAAAGAAGAAATTCTAGTGGATTATAAAATCATTGCGATTGGGGTTAGTGATCAAGAGCTTTGCCATGCAATAAATCAGCGTAAATATATTTCGGAAACCGAAACCATTGATGAAGTTGCGAACAATTATGCCCTCGAAAAATTTATGCAATTACATGGGCCAACACATGCTATTACTTTTCATTCATCAGTGAAAAAAGCAAAAGAATTTCAGGCTAGGCATATAGAAATTTATCCAGAAACTACAGCATTTCATGTAAATGGTCAACTCACTACCAATGAAAGAAATGTTAGTATGAAGGAATTTGAACAGTCTTCTAAAGCGGTGATAACTAATGCTCGTTGTCTGACGGAAGGGGTTGATGTGCCTGCTATTGACGTGGTGTATTTTTGTGATCCTAAGAATTCGGTCATTGATATTGTTCAAGCTTCGGGTAGATCACTAAGGCGCGCAGATTATAAACAAAAAAAGTTAGGGTATATTGTTGTACCGATCTTCCATCGAAACACAGCTTTTTTAGAGAATGCAATCGAAGATAGCGCATTAAAAAATCTTATTCAGGTCATCAGAGCGATGTGTTCTAACGATGAAAAACTAGTTGAGGAAATAACCAGAATAAAAATGGCCCAGGGGCAAAAAATTATGAACATAAATCAAGCTGCCCTTGATCTGAGCTGTATTCTAATTTTGGATAATTTTGAAGATAAATTAAAAGAGTATTTATTTTCTCAAGTTATTGAAAAATCAACTCCGGCATGGTACGAAAAATATGGGGAGCTTATTCGTTTCTATGAAGAACATGGTCATAGTAATGTGCCTAGTTATTATGAAAAAAATGTCTCACTTAGTATCTGGGTAGGCAATCAAAGGATGAAAAAAAAGAACGGAAAATTATCTGAAGAGAGAGAAGAGAAACTTAAACGGCTTGATTTTATATTTGATCCAACTGATAGCATTTGGGAAGGGAAATTTTCTCTTCTTTGCAAATATAAAGAAGACAACGGTCATTGTAATATCCCTTTAAGCTGCCCAAAACACAAAGAAATAATTTCATGGACAATTAGTCAACGGTCTAATTATAAAAAGGGAAAATTATCACAAGAAAAAATTGGAAAATTAGACAGCATTGGTTTCATCTTTGATCCACGGAACGCAGCATGGGAAGAAAATTTCATTTGTTTATCGAAATATAGAGAAGAA
Organism: Legionellaceae bacterium; assembly: GCA_030696465.1. Lineage (GTDB taxonomy): Bacteria > Pseudomonadota > Gammaproteobacteria > Legionellales > Legionellaceae > JAUYSE01. The sequence continues at coordinate 7,879 of JAUYSE010000127.1, read as the reverse complement.
CATGGAAACTGTAATGTTCCAAAAAATTACCAGAATAATCAGAACTTAAGTAAATGGGTAGATCATCAGCGAACTAGCTACCGCAATAACAATTTGGGCGAAATAAGACTGAAAAAATTAAGAAGCCTTGATTTTATATTTGATCCATTTGATGATGTTTGGGAAAAGTCATTTAACTGTTTACGCGAATATAAGGAAAATTTTGGTCATTGCGATGTTTCTCGTGCCGAACAGCCTCAGCTATTTCTATGGATAGGAAAACAGCGATCCAAATATCAAAAAGAAGGTTTATCCGATGAAAGAATTGAAAAACTTAAAAGCATTGGCTTTACATTTAAACCTCATGATTCAATATGGGAAGAAATGTATACTCTTCTTTGTAAGTATAACGAGGAAACTGAGTACTGTAATAACTCAACAACGAAAGTCATAAAAAATCAAATATTGACTAACTGGATGCGCAAGCAGCGAACTAAATATCGGAATGGAACATTATCCGATGAAAGAATTAAAAGGCTTCAAAATATCAATTTTATATTCACAGTGGAATAGATTATGGGATAAAGGCCCCTATGCTGGCTCATTCAACTTAACTGATTATTTTTGATAATTGATTTATTATTGGGAGGATTGATTATTTCTCTAGCAAATTCCATCGCTGAGGGAAGATTAAGATATATCTTTAATGTGTAGTCACTAAGAGCCTCTAAATTTGAATAATCATACATTTTAGAAAAATCTTTATGTGCTCCTCCTTTTGATTCCCATGCTGAACATAGAGACGGCCCACTACAAAATAGCTCAGTTGCTCCTAGTATGACTACAGGCGTTTCTTTTTGACCTTTACTCCAGCGTTTTCGGTTAAAGTTAACAAATTGTTTAATAAGTTTTTTTTCCTGAGTACTTAATTCATCTTTTAGCGTAGCAAAAACAATTACTGAACCAGGGAATAAATTGGCGATAACCTGCATCCTTTCAATGTCTATTTTTTCAATTGAATTGAAAGATTTCGATTCTATAAATACCAGATGATTTTCAGATGACTTGAATCGTTTTTGATAAAATATAGCAAGATCAGCTTCAATTTTTTTATCGCCACAATTAGCATTAAAACTTAAATAAGGTGTAATGGTTGCGTCTAAAGTTTGTGAAAAAAATCGCATTACTAATAATACACAATAAGCTCCTCCCGCATATCTCGGTTGGCGCAGTGAACCAACTGAGTAATAAGACCATTTAATTTCATTACAGCTTTCTTGTGGCAATCTAAAGTTTTCTGTACATTTTGTGCATGTTAAGTAGTAAGACAGGGCATCTAATGGGTACCAAGAGAATCTTTGGCAATTAGAACATTGAATTTCTTTTCCTAAGCGAAAGATATTTGCATCTATAAGGTTTTTTAAGTATATATCCGCTGTAAAATGCTTCCCCTCTTTTTTAATTATTTTATTTAAAGTCGCTATTAGTGCTTGATGTTTTATGCCGGAATTTTCACTTTCTGATAAAACCCACACATGCTTTTCAATTAATGTACTTATTTCATTTTTTGTCAGGATATCCTGTCCTAAATGTTTAAATTCATCTTTTAATGCACCGGATAATCGATCAAGATTAGTTCTCCCTCCACTCATTTTATCAAGAAGACTTAAAATTTCCTTATTAGCTAATAGTTCCACTCCCCAAATACCTTTAAGTTGTTTAAAGATGCTTTTGGCTAGCAGTCCAGCAGACGATAATTGAGAATCAAATCCAAGCGACCGTAGCCAAGCAGAAAAAACAGTGTGTGCTTCAGGGAATATAAGTGTGTAATTAACATTGGAGTTTGTAGATAGATTAACTAAAACGCCATTCCCACAACGCCATTTTAAGCCGAAGGGAATGAATAATCGTGCTAATTCACTGTTGCCATTAGGAATGACTTGGCTAAATATTTCACCATTATCATCTCTAATATTTAAGTTAATTTCATTCGCAAATTTGGGATTTCCATTGTAGTCATATTGATTTATAAGATCGGGAGAGATGGTTTCAAGTGATATCTCCTTTTGGTTGGAAATCTCAATTACTTTTGTTTTGGTTTCTAATTTACAACACATTATTTTTTCAGTTTCTCTGGCTCTAGCATCCCAAATTTTTGGATACCAAGGCTGTAGTAAATATTTTTCTTTAATAAGATCATTTGATATTTTTTTATAAAAACTTGTAACCTCATCCTGATGTACCTTGCGACTTTTAATAATGCTAACTTCATTCGCTGGGTTTCTCCCATGTTGAGAAGGAAAATAATTTTCTTGGATGAAGTTTTGAGAAAATTGAATTAAATCAGGCATATTAGAAAGCTGTTTTGAAATTGGAATAATGTTGCAGCCAATAGCCCTTAGATTCCAATAGTCAACAATATCAATATTGCTCGTAGAATCCATAAAAAAAATAAAATTTCGCGCGTTCAAAGTAGGGCGGTTATTATTGCTGGTATATAATCGAGATATTTTTGTTGGATATAAGTTAACGGGTTTAAAAAACTGGATATAATCATCAAATGCACATTGAGGGCGCATGATTTCAAGTTTGTCATCTACATTTTTTTTTAAAACATCATCAATATTTTGAGGTAGCTTACCAAAAATGGATGATAAAAATAATTCATACTTACCATGTTTAATTTCAGGAATAATTATATTAAAAGGTTCCTTTTGTAAGAATCGTCCTTCTTCTAAATAATATTTTCTTAGAACATTGAGCAGATTTATACCGAATTCAGTATTATGCTTATCTTCAGCATTAGGTAGTAATTCATTTAATTGAATTAAGGTTTGATCCTTTATTTTGAATCTATTTGCTGATTCATCGCAGTACACAACAATATCTGGATTATATGCATCAATATAGCCATCAATAATATTCTGTGCTTTGAATGGAAAAACCGGATCCCAATATCTTGGTTTTTGTATAAGGGCAGGTATTATGGGATTATAGGTTCCTCCCCATAAAAACGAATTGATTTGTATAATTTTAAGCAAAGCCTTGGTATTTGAAGGATGGACTAAAAAGGCTAATTTTAGAGGTCTTAGCGATATTTTAATGGTTCCAGAAGGCATTATTTGTCCTATACCAGAGAATTAAATTTTGATATCGATATTAATTTATAGGCCCCTATGTAGGCACCCATTGTAATATGGTCACCCTTGCTAATGCTCAAATTATCCGTAACCCATTGATTTAATTGGTGTCCCGGGCAGGATTCGAACCTGCGACCTGCCCCTTAGGAGGGGGCCGCGCTATCCTGCTGCGCCACCGGGACACACAGCGGAAGTCTAGCGAGTTCTTTAAGGATCCACAAGGTTTTTGATAAGAGTGTCGGGGCAAACGAATATGATGAACAAAAAAAGACCTCATATCTCATCCTACCCCTCAGTATAGAATAGGTTAAATGAGTCGGGGATTTTTGAATAAAAAGTTATTTCTAGCTCGTTTCTAAGAAAATGGAGTATAATAGACGCAGTTGTGTCTCCAATATAGGTGTTATACGATGCGTTTATTATTTGATTTCTTCCCTATGATGATTTTTTTCATAGCGTATAAGTGTCTTGGAATATATAAAGCAACAGCTTTGGCGATTGCGACGTCTTTTTTTCAGCTATTGTATCATCGCATTAAAAATCAGCGTATTGAAACCATGCATTTGGCTGGATTTTTAATGATATTGGTATTAGGTGGGGCTACTTTATGGTTCCATAATCCCTGGTTTGTAAAATGGAAGCCCACTGGCATTTACTGGTGTATGGCACTTTTGATCGCCGGCTCGCGTTGGATTGGTCGTAAACCCATTATTCAAAAAATGATGGAAGAAAACATTGTTTTGCCTCAGGAAATATGGTTTCGTTTAAATACTGCATGGGCACTTTTTTTTGGGCTTATGGGTCTTTTAAATGTGTATATAGCCTACTGTTACAGTACAGATACTTGGGTATTGTTCAAATTATTTGGAGGTGTCGGTTTGACCGTGGTATTTGTTTTATTACAAGCCATGTATCTCACGCGGCATTTTGTGGCAGATGATAATATAGAAAAAAATCCCTTATAAAAAAGCTCCTTATCCGAGAAAAGCCAGGGTACCACTAACATTCTAAGGCGGGAATTCTTGCTTATAAACTGCTCGCATCATATATTTTCATGAGAGGCTGTTTTCCCGCATACTTGAAAATAATATTTCTATTAAGCGTCAACATTCGGTCACTCACCTTGATTTGTACCAGAAAATAATTGCTTTTTAAGGTGACGGAGTCGGGCAGAATTCCAAAGTTGTGTAAGAGCGCGTTGATACTCTCTAAAGATACAATGCCATGAGCTTTTCGTGCTTGCAAAATTTCATCCACTTCTTCAGCGTTTAGGCCTTTTCCTAGGGATTGTAGTAGGGCCGGACTCGCCGTATTTAAATTAATCTTTGTTTTTTCAGGGAGAGCGGTAAGTAGCGGGCTCAGTTTTTGTAAAATATTGGCATTTGCGCCCCAAACGAGACGTAGCTCTGAGGGACTTTGCATGAATTGGTGTGCCGCTAAGTAGGGCGGTTGTAATTGCTGGTAAAAGTGAGCCGGATCACTACGACCCGTATTTAAATCTAAGGGGGTTATCCATTCTATGGTAGAGCTGAGTAGGCGTTCAGTGTTTTTTTCGGTGAATCCAGGGGCGTTGGTTTCTACGAGGCGGATAAAAGTGGGAATATATAAACCATCATCGAGATTATTGAGATTGAACAGCGCTTGTAGATCATAAATGTTTGCCTGAACGCGTATTCCGGGGATAAGTTTTTGTAAATTTTTGGGAAATTTCTTGATACGGTTTGCATGTTGTGAAGAATGACTGAACCAACGTTTATTTTTTTGCAGAATTCTTGTCGCCCATAAAGGAACCAAGTCACTGGCCAAATACAGTTGATCATAGTGCACGATGAGCTCGGCGGTACCGTTCGCTATACGCACTTGCTGCGTCATAGCGGTTGCGATGATGGCCATGATAGTCATGAGAAACAGTGCCGCAATAAGCGCACTTCCTGTAGATAAGGATTTTGCGGCGCGTCTATTCAATTTAGGCTTAGGCATGAGATATCGCATGTAGAGGAAACCATAAAGAGAGCTTGCCTTTTGGGCTGTGCATTTCTAAAAGGATGGCTTTTGGCAAAGGCTCCGGACGTTGATGCAGTGTTCTTGCTTGCGCACGCCAAATATCTAAATTTTGTAATTGATGGGAAAGATAATGAAATTGACAGGTTTGTAGTCCCTTCAGTAACGCTTCGTCATGACTATCATTGCGAGAGATCGGATCGAGACGTAAGAACCGTCGGCGCCATAAGGTATGATTTTTACAGAAAAAAGCGATACGCTCTAGACTACTTTGACGGAGAATATAACCTGGATTACTGCTTCCGCCTCGCGTAAACTCCATATAGTGAGCTTGCCCTATAAATGCAGGAAAAACCCGATAGTTTTCTGCGCGTATACTACGATCAGTGATTTGCTCAGTATCTTGTTGGAGTCGACTGATGGCATAGGATAATTTTTGCAGTTCATCCAGGTGCTGGCGTACACGTCCTTGAGCGACGGTGCTATGGTAAAGTACTCCGATCCCTAGGGTTGCCATAATTGCCAGTATACTGAGTGCAATCAGTAGTTCTATCAAGGTAAATGCGCTCTGTTTTTTTTTCATAAAGGTTGGAATGTCGTAAGCGTTGGAGTAAATGGTCCCTGAATATTTCGACTGACGGATATGTCGATGCGCAGTGTGTTCGAGTAGGGGCCTGCTTTAGGATAAGCTCGCCAATACCAGCTGTGATCAAAAAAACGCATTTCTTCTGTGACAGGGCTTTGCCATGCTTTCGGATGTCCATAAATTTTAAATTTTGCAAGTGCTTGCATCGCAACCCAGTGTTGCATGAGCTTATTTTCTATGCGTTCGGTATAGCGAATATTTTGTCCCTCGGCAAACAATAAGGCAGCAATGGCGATAGCAATGACACTCAGTGCGAGCAAAACCTCAATCAGCGTGAATCCGTTTTTTGGCACAGCGGGTGAGGTGCTCATTGGATATCCCTATCTTTTAAGTGGGCAATATCCGGATGTTGGGCAGTACCCAATATAATATTAAATTGTGAAGTTTCTCCCGAAGGATAAATGATAATATCTGGTTGTAATGTTTTGGAGGACGTTTTTTTTGTCACCGTACGAATAAAAATAGAGGATGGGAAAGTCTGTTTTTTGAGCAAAGAAGAGGAGGGTATTGCAAGCCATTTTTGTTGGTAATGATAGGTGCTGTATCCATGAGGATTGAGTCGAATGCCTAGTGTTTCGCTGGTGAGAACGGCGCGGTGTCGTAGATATCGAATATATTGTAGTAAGCGTTGTGACTCGGCCTTAATTTGCCGACTTTTACCAAAGTCGCCCCATACAGAGAGACTCATGCGGGCAAGAATTCCTACAATAACGATGACGACTAATATTTCTATCAAGGTATACCCGCGATTGCGAGAAATCATGATTCCCAATTTCCAATAATCAGTGAGGATTGGTTGTGACGGGGCGCCTCAGTGTAGACATCTACTTCTCCATGCTCTCCTGGATTCGCATAAGTATAATTGTGTCCCCAAGGATCTTTAGGGATACTTTTCAAATAAGGTTGCCAATTTTGTGGAACAGGATCACTATCTGGTTGATGGACTAAAGCGTTTAGGCCTTGCTCTGAACTAGGATAGCTACCATTATCTAAGCGATAGAGATCTAAGGCATTTTGAATGGATTGAATATCTTGTTTGGCTTTCACCAAACGTGCTTCCTCGGGACGCGACATGATTTTTGGAACGACCAAAGAGGCTAAAATCCCGAGAATAACAATAACTACCATAATTTCTATAAGTGAAAAACCCCGTGACTGCTGCATATAGGACTCCTTTATCCGCTGACCAATTGTTCCATAGAGAAAATGGGTAGCAGGGTTGCTAAGACAATAAAAAGAACCATCGCTCCCATGAGGACGATGATCAATGGTTCTAAGAGATTCAAACTGGTATTAATAATACGATCTACTTCTTGTTCTAAATGAGCTGCGGCACGTTCCATCATATTACTGAGTTGACCACTTTTTTCACCACTGGCAATCATGTGCTCTGTCATCGGAGTGAGTGCGCGTGTATCTCGTAAGGCAGTATAGATAGAGATTCCTTCTTGCACGCGTAGCATAGCATCTTCAAATGGTTTTCGTAGGTATCGATTGTTAATCATTTTTGTCGATACACGCATAGTATCTAAAATAGGGACGCTGGCCCCGAACAAGATACTGAAAGTATGGATGTAGCGTGCGACATAAATAGTACGTTGTAAATAGGCAAAAAAAGGCAGACGTAATAAGAGGCGGTGCACGTGCCATTGAAATTTTGGATATCGTAATGCGCGATAGAATGCGATACCCAGCAATAAGAAAAAAAACAGAATAAATAGGCCATCAGCCGACAAAACGGCAGTAATCTGCAGAAGAATACGAGTCGCCAAAGGTAAACTTTGTTCGTTAGACGCAAAAACTTCAATCATTTTAGGAACAACGTAGGTTAATAAAAAGCCAATGATGGAACAAGAAACGACAATCATCACCAGGGGATATATTAATGCATTTTTTATTTTTTGTCTAATTTGCTCCTGATTTTCAATATACTCAGCCAGTTTGTTTAGAATTATATCTAGCTTACCAGTGTGTTCGCCGGCAGCAATACTGGCACAATATACTTCGGGAAAACTTTTAGGAAACTCACGTAAAGCATCTGCGAAAGCAAAGCCCTCGAGTATTTTACTGCGTATATTCATGAGGATATATTGTAGATAGGGGTCGGTTTGTT
>JAUYSE010000099.1 GCA_030696465.1 Legionellaceae bacterium | reverse complement strand
CTGTCACCTCAGAAAGGCGGGTCCTGCCGATTGCGGACCCCGCCGTGCTCGCAAAAGCCTGCGCGCGGACGGGGCCCCCTTCATCTTGTAACCAACACTTTCTTACGATTCCCTCATGGTCGCGGCTCGGATAGATTGCGCGAATACTGATCATAATATGCGTTTACCCTGCTTGGTATCTCTAACCTTGTAAAGCGGGAATTCCTGTTTAATGCATAAGTCCTAGCGCAAGTTCCGCTAAATTACTATGCGAGGGACTAGAAAGCTGTTGTTTGAGTTGATACAAATCTTGTCGCATTGTGATGGTCTGTTCAGGGTCGAGGAGTTTCGGTATGAGCTCACAAAGATGTGCTGCGGTGACATCATATTGTAATAATTCAGGGACAATCATTCGATGGCTTAACAAATTACACAGGCCGAAATAAGGGACGCGAATCACTTTATTGGCAATCATATAACTGAAAAAGCCTCCTTTATAAATAATACACATAGGTTTTTCAAGTAAGGCGCATTCGAGAGAGGCCGTGCCTGACGCTACCACAACCGCATCGCTGGCCTGCATGACCAAAAGGGCATTTTCAGAAACAAGCGTGAAGGGCAGGGTATATTTTTTCAGATAAGATTTGACCAGTTTACGCTCAACCGTGGCGGCTAATGGCAAGACAAAATGTAGATTAGAATCTTGTTCAGCCAGTGTTTGCGCACTTTGCAACAAGATAGGAAGATGATATTGGATTTCATGCGTACGGCTACCTGGTAAAAATGCGACTATTTTTTTGTCGAGGGGGAGACCTAAGGTGCTGCGTAGCTCGGAAAGCGGCCGAGGAGACGGTAAATCTTCTAATAAGGGATGTCCTACAAAAGAGACGGGGATATTTTCTGCTTGGTAATAAGAGATTTCAAAGGGAAGAATGACCGCCATATGATCAACACAGGCCTTGATGGTATGAATGCGATTTTTTTTCCAAGCCCAAATTTGTGGACTGATGTAATAGAGAATACGTAATCCCAGCGTATGTTTGGCATATTTGGCTAAACGCAGATTAAAGCCTGGGTAATCAACTAATATGAGCAGATCGGGAGGGTTTTCTCGTAACTGCGCTTGGATGTCTCGAAAGGCACGATGAATTTTACGAAAATGGAAAAAGATGCCACTGAATCCGGTGACGCCATAGTGTGCTAAATCACTAATCAGCGTAACCCCTACCTCTGCCATATGCTTTCCGCCCATACCTGAAAACTGAATAGGGAAAGGGGCGATACGTTGTAATTGTCGCACGAGTCGTGCAGCGTGCTGATCGCCGGACGCTTCGCCGGCAATAATCATAATATGTTTAGGAGTAGCTGTTTTAGTTGAAGTCATCACGCAGCGCAATATGTTTGTGAATTAATTCCGAAATGGTTTCCGCCACAGCGAGCACGTCGCGTCCTTCTTCCCCTGTTACCAGTGGTGTACTTTTGTGTTGCACCGCATACACAAAAGATTTAATTTCTTCATAAAGCGCATCTACGGGCTCAAAAGAAGATTGATGTTGGATGATATCAGGGATTCCAGGGAACATCTCGCCTTCCCCTTTATTAAAAACGGCGAGTTGTTGATTTTGGTAATCAATAGAAATATAAGAATCACGCTGGAATATACGCATTTTTCGTTCTTTTTTGAAGCTAATACGACTGGCGGATACATTCGCAACGCAATGATTTTTAAAATGAATACGCGCATTGGCAATATCAATAGCAGAGGTAAGCACAGGTGCACCTTGCGCATCTATATGGATAATAGGGCTTTGTACCATAGTAAGGATAAGATCAATATCGTGGATCATGAGATCTAAAATGACATTGACATCGCTGCCACGAGGGTTAAAAGGTGCTAGGCGTTGAGACTCAATGAATAAAGGTTTATGCAGATGGCTGTCTAATGCTAAACGTGCTGCATTAAAACGTTCGAGATGTCCGATTTGCAAGAGACATTGATGCTTTTTAGCTAAAGAAATTAAAGTATTGGCTTGTTCGAGGGTCTCGGTCATGGGTTTTTCAAGGAGTACGTGAATCCCATGCGAGAGAAAAAAATGGGCAATATCGTAATGTTGCTTGGTGGTGGCGGCAATACTGACGGCATCTACTTTGCCAATGAGATCGTGATAATTGGTGTAGGCGTCTACGTCTAATTCATGCGCGACGGATTGGGCAAGGTCAGGGTTTATGTCACAGACCGCAACCAGATTGGCTTCGGGCAATGTTTTATATTTTTGAGCATGAAAGCGCCCTAAATAACCAACACCAATTACTCCACAAGAAAGAATCATGTTTACAACTAAGTATGAAAAATGTACCTAGATGATACTACTTTGGGATGAAAATCTCAAATTGTGATTGAGTAGGAATCATCTCCTTACAAGGTTAGTGGTATCAAGGCTACTCGGATAGAGCGTTCGTATTTGTGAGCAAAAAAACAATACTGTTTGGATTTTATATGAGCCATTATTAATTCATTCACATAATTATGTAGATAATATCTCGTATGGTACAATCACCTCTTTTAATGATTTATCCTTGAGGTTTTTATACTATGCCTTCTCGTTCACCGTCACCCACACAACCACCATCAAGCGCGGTGATTGAGATAGACCCTCCAATACCGTCTTCTGACGCAGGGGAACTAGAGGCCCAGGGCGACGGCGGCATATCGGCGGGGGTGCTTTTGGCGCCACAATTGCCAACCCCACAGTTTCCTTTTATTGAGTTTGTTGTAAGATTCTATAAATTGGGGGGTGCAAAATCGTTGGATGTATATGGGCTTATGGGATTGCTATGGCCTGTGGCGTGGAGCAAAGTGTATCCCGATCCTAAGCATTTGGCGTCTATTCCAGTGGCGGCAACCTATTATAATTTTTTGATGATCACCTCGCTTTCAGGATTATTTGCTGCAAATATTCTAATTTCCATCTTATTAGGGCGCCTCAATAATGAAAGATTGACCAAGGCACAGCAAGACGAGATTCGCGCTAATATTGTAGATGTGTATCATGCTAATCTATTATACACGGTGATTACGGCATCGTTTGTTATGCTGGCGCTGTATAAGTCCTCGTTTATTTTAGTGAATGGATGCTTCCAGGATCCTGAGGTTGCAGAGGACGCACAAGAATGGTTAAGAGGTACGATCTTCGGAGTAGTCCCTACCTTCCTATATATTGGGTCGGAACAGATATTAGCAAGTTTTCAGCAATCAAAGGCCATTTTGGCCGGGGTGAGAAATTTTTTAATTTCTCTTGCCATTGGTGCGTTTCTTCTAGAAGGGCCTCTGCAGTGTAATCCTCGTTGGGTGGTGCCTCTGGTTTTTAGTTTACAACCGACATTGACGAGTATTTCTTTCACACGCAGTCTCCGCTTACCTGGCATGCTGGGCATCCCATTCTTTGAAGGCCTGCCATTTAATATATTTTATAAATGGAAAGTATTAGGCAACTCGTTGAAAACCAGTAGCGTTATTTCTGCTGCGATTGTATGCGAAATGCTCTATTCTTTTGCGCTCGTTTCTTTATCAGCGACTGTCGATTTACCTACACAAGAAGCATATGCCGTACCAACTCAAGTTTCCTTGTTTAATATTTCTATTGCGGTGAACCTTGCTTTAACGAGCATGATTTTCTTGTTTCAGACGGAAAAAAAATATATTTATCCTACCGCAGTGTATGGATGGGGCTTGGCTTTATTGCCCTCTGTAATCATTCCCACCGTTGCGGTTGTCAGTCATCAATGGATATTTAATTTATTAAATATTCAGGACGTAGAGGTGCAACGACGAGCCAATCAAATGCTTCCCTTTACATCGGCGTTCGAAGTATTTAAAACCTATGTGTATATTTTTCTTTTTCAATTGCGAACAAAAGGAGATGCTTGGACACCGGTGTTGATTCATACTATCGGTCTATTGGCTGGATTAATGCTTGCTTTGTTTTGTACGAAGGTGTTGTCATTAGAGGGGCGGGGGATTGTTATTGGGCAAGCGTTTGGAACTGGGGTGATTGCTTTACAACTGGCAAAACGTTGGAACAGGGCGATGGCATCCTCCCGAGAAGATTTTGAGGCGGCGCAAGAAGGTTCTTTGATAAAGCCGGTTCAAACAGCGTGTCAGGAGATTTCTCAGGGTATTGCTTCAAGCTGTCGTAGTGCCTTTTTTTCGAGAGAACCTTCTAGAACGTCTGTAGATGATGCATCTGCTGTATTAGAGCAAAGGTCAGCCTCTGTCACTGTCAGTGGAGCTTCACCAGTATCGCTAAGACCCCAATAAAAATCCAAAATCTTTAATGACCGCACTTAAATCAAATTTATTGAAAATGAGCGAAAAACTCATCCAGGTGCTGACCCCATATGTGCATGACCCCATATGTGTTTGTTCGTAAAAAATACAGAATTCAAATGAAGGGTAGGGGAATATTCTTGCCATCTTGCCATCTTGCCATCTTGCCATCTTGTCGATTAAGATGTATTGATGAGGATAATTGGTAATAGTTTGCAAGGAGCATAGGATGCTGGGAAACAACGCGCGTAGAGGGTTATTTGCGCTCATAGCGGG
>JAUYSE010000058.1 GCA_030696465.1 Legionellaceae bacterium | reverse complement strand
TTTATAATCGTTCTAAGGGGTTTTCTGCAATATCTTCATAGAGAGGCGGTAAGACTTCGCTCTCTGACGGTTTTTTTTGAGGACGAATCAGATCATAAAAACGCAGTAAGAATAAAACGCGCAATGAATCAAAGATACTATTGGTTGGTATTTTGCTTTGACCTTTCATTCTATCTATGAAGGTAATAGGGTACTCAAAAATTCGTGCATTATTTTTATGCAACAACCAAAAAAGTTGCAGTTTATAACCATATTGCGCGGACAGGAAAAATTCAGGCAAACTGTGTCTCAATAAGGTATGGCGAGTCATTCTAAAACCACTGGTATAATCCCGATATTTTTTTCCGAGAAAGCAACGCGCTATATAATTCCCTAATATCGATAATGCTTTACGGTTCCACCCCCAATCTGCTGGAATACTGCCACCCGGCACATAGCGGCTACCAATCACAACGTCATGATGGTTCATTTTTTCTAGCATGGGGGCAATATATTGAGGTTGATGCGAAAGATCAGCATCAAATTCAACGATAATGTCTGCCGCCATTTCATTCAGAGCAAAGCGCATAGCTTGCATATAGGCGGAACCTAAACCAGATTTTTGCGGCTCTGTTTGTAAATATAAACGTGGATTACTGGCTTGTAAGCTGCGGACAATTTCTTGCGTATTATCTTGAGAGGCGCTGTCAAACACTAATACTTGGATATATTTGTCGGTAATATGCGCAGTAGCTTGAAAAAGTTGGAATAAGGTTTCTTCGATAATTTGAGCTTCATTATAAGTAGGGATAATAATCACAACATTTTCAATATGCATCAGTAATTCAGGGCCTAAAGATTAATTATCCTGAAACTGTATGAACACCAGGGAATAATGTCAAGAAAATATTAGGTTTTTTTAATTGTACGACTTGATAATAATAGGGCTGAGTGGGGGTCATACGTCCTTGACTGTGCGACCATATTTTATTTATGGGCGATTCGTGAAGAATGCGACTCCTGAGGCCAGGTTTTTTAAAACTAGTAATATTGTTTGAAATCAGAATATAAGTTTGTTTCGGATGATAGGTTTCATGTGTCCAATATTGATACATCAAGCTTTTACTCCCAAAAATATGTCGACCAATAACAGGATATATCTCAGAGATGCGCTTTTGTGTGAGAAGTTTTGTTTGGTAAAAAGAAAGTTCGCTCGCAATATTATATCGATCAAGAGGGGCAAAAATAGGAGTGGTGTAGGTATAAGCTTCTACCTGTTGTGCGACGGTGTTGAATTCTTGGATGAGAGCATCCCAAGCAATAAATTTTCCGAATATTTTTTGAGACATTATGGTTGGAGCATTCACAATAATAGTGCACATCACAACAGTGTACGAGAATAATAAACCAGCACCTGAGACAAACCAGATGTTTTTATAAGAACTTTTGTCAGCAGATTGTTGGATACGTATGGCGATCCATGGAATTAAAGCCAGCAACCCAGGCCCAATCCAGTTAAATTTTATGGCATGATATAGGCTGAATATGCCAAAAATAATTAAAGGGACGGCCGTAAAAATTTGCAGGAAGCGTTGCGTTTCGAGAGAGAGCTCAGTATCGCTTTTTTTAAAGAGAGGCCAGGATTCTATAAGACCAAGAGGAGTCACGAAAAATATAAGTAAGCCAATCAGATGATGTAAAGAAAAATGAAAAGATTGGTGCAGTCGACGACTACTTTGAAAGATAAAAGACGCCCATTCGTGAGTTGCATTCCAATAAATGACAGGGCTAAAGATGATAAGACTGATGAGTGCAGCAAGATACGGCTCTTTACGGGTGAGCCAGCTACGGGCCTTGGGTTGTATGCAGACATATAGTAATGTGACCGGGGCTAATAATAAAATCGTGTATTTCGCCAGCATTCCAAGACCAATCCATATTCCTGCGATGTACCAAGCATGCGGTTTATTTAAAATGAGTGCTTGATATAAATAATATAATACAGCCGCCCAACAGAGAATCATGGGTTGATCTGGCGTCATGATGAAGGAATGTAAAAAGAAAAAAGGTAATATGCTTAAGAGTACAACCGCATAGAGGCCAGCGCCACGGTGGATGGTATTCGTTAATTTAAAACTAAAAAAAGCCGTGAATATCCAGCCAATGAGCGCAGGTAGACGTACGGCAAATTCGTTGGTGCCAAAAATGGAGGTAAATAATTTAATGAGTAATGCAACCATCGGCGGATGATCAAGGTATCCGAAGTCTAAATGTTGAGAATAATTCCAGTAGTAGGCTTCTTCCACGATTAAGTCGTTTGAGCCCATGTAAAGGATTCGTAAAAATAGGGAGGCGAGGATCAAGGCAAAAAAAAGCAGAGTGCCTTGAAATAGTGGTGAACATTCTTGTTTAGTCGATTTAGAGCGAGGGGTTGTGATCATACAAAGGGTCATTTTTAAAATAAATTATTGTTATGGACTATAATATAAGTATCACCAAATTATAAGGGGATTTATCATGATTACTTGCAGAATTAGTCCGGTTGCCCTTGGAATTGCTTCTGGTCTATTGTGGGGGTTCTCGTTGCTTTTTATGGGACTGGTTGCGCATTACTTGTTTTATGGGGTAACCTTCGTTGAGACAATGGGTACACTCTATATGGGGTATGGACCTACTGTTTTAGGGAGTTTCCTAGGAGGATTGTTTGGGTTTGTTGACGGTTTTGTTCGTGGCTTCATTTTAGCCTTTATCTATAATTTTTTCGTAAAATGTTTTTGTAATAGAAGTGGTGCTTGTTGCAGTGTAGAGCATCCAGATAATACGAAGAAATAAAGCGCTTAAATCAATGGGGTCAGCGTCGGTTGATTCGGGATAGAAATCAATCGAGGCTGACCCCATTGATTTTCTACTTGATACATTAGTAGTGAAGGATTACATTTATTATTCATTAAAGAATCTTAGAGACATAGTCGATGACAGATCAGGTAGGTAATTATAGTGTTTTAACGATTTTTTATAATCATGATTGTTTTTTTGAAGGTAAATGATGCGTCAACCGATATCTATATTGTTAGCTCAAATAAACCCTACTGTTGGGGCGATTGAAGAAAATACTCGTAAAATTATTAAGGTGATTCAAGAATATCAAGACACTCACGCTTTGATTGTGTTTCCTGAATTATCTTTAACGGGCTATCCCTTAGACGATCTTTTGTTTCGTCCAGAACTGCACGATGCGGTGCAGAA
Organism: Legionellaceae bacterium; assembly: GCA_030696465.1. Classification (GTDB taxonomy): domain Bacteria; phylum Pseudomonadota; class Gammaproteobacteria; order Legionellales; family Legionellaceae; genus JAUYSE01. The sequence goes on along the minus strand of JAUYSE010000058.1, from coordinate 4,564 downwards.
GGGCTTGCATCTTATTTGCCAGAGTGTAGGGCGTTGTTATGCAGTGATTGGTTATCCGACTCAAGATGGCATTGCCTATTATAATAGTGTAGGGGTTTTCCATGAAAAATCCTGTGAGGCAATATATTATAAACAATGCTTACCGAATGAAGATGTATTTGATGAGCGACGTTACTTTCAACCGGGGCCGTTTAAAACGGCAGTTTTTTCGGCCTATGGTTATGATTTTGCTTTGTTGATTTGTGAAGATATTTGGCACGCAGGCCCAGTGGAACATGCTTTACAAGAAGAGGTCGATGTTATTTTGTGTGTGAATGCATCCCCTTTTGAACTCAAAAAACAAGAAAAACGGGAAGCATTATTGTCGGCGCATGCGCAAAAAGGCGTATCCATTGTGTACGTGAATCAAGTGGGTGGGCAAGATGAGCTGGTGTTTGATGGGCAATCTTTTGCAGTAGATGTTTCTGGAAAGGTCTGTGCACGGGCCGAAGCTTTTAAAGAAAACTATCTGTCTGTTGTGTTACAGGACCATAAAATTACTGGGCCGATTGCGCAGCGATTATCAGGAGAGGCTTTGTGTTATCAAGCGCTTATTTCTGGCGTTCGAGATTATGTGTTAAAAAATGGTTTTCAGAAAGTATTGCTGGGCTTATCGGGCGGAATAGACTCGGCGCTTAGTTTGGCGATAGCCGTAGACGCATTAGGCGCTGATGCGGTAGAGGCTATTTTAATGCCCTCGCGTTATACCGCTGAGATGAGTGTAGAGGATGCGCAAATAGAGGCAGCAGCATTGGGGGTGTCTACGCGTATCTTATCTATTGAACCCGCTTTAGAGGCCTATGTTGCAACGTTATCCTCAGAAATAAGCCCATTGCATACATTGGTGATGCAGAATCTTCAGGCACGAATTCGAGGGATGTTATTGATGGCCTTGTCCAATCAAAGTGGGGCATTGGTATTGACGACGTCGAATAAAAGTGAGATAGCGGTGGGATATGGAACTTTATACGGAGATATGGCGGGAGGGTTTTGCGTTTTAAAAGATGTCTTAAAAACGGATGTTTATGCGTTGGCTCGATATAGAAATGCGCTGGGTGCCGTTATCCCTGAGCGGGTGTTGTTGCGGCCACCTTCTGCTGAACTAGCGCCAGAACAAATAGACCAAGATAGTTTGCCACCGTATGATATATTAGATGATATTATTCGCGCGTATGTAGAAGAAGGGCAATCCATTGAAGATATCGTTGCACGCGGTCATGAATTAAATTTAGTGTCTCAAGTGATACGCATGATTATGCTCAATGAATATAAACGGCAACAGTCTCCCAAAGGCGTTAAAATTTCCACACGTGCTTTTGGAAAAGATTGGCGAATTCCGATTACGAAAGGATCGTTGACCGCCATTCCCGCCTAACCCCAAAATGCTGCTAAACAAGGTATCCGATACAATCCTTTTCGCAAACCTTCACAGCGCATGGACGCGCTGTGAGAGCATCAGGATGATTTTATGCGTGTTTGTGAAAAGGATTGTATCGGAATACCTTGTTACCACTGATATAATGAGGGGGGAATTCCTGGATCGTTGTTGTAGCTCTTGATAGTAGAGGTAGCTTACGTTCATAATGGAGAGAAAATGAGACACTTATTAGGGGCCGACATATGTCCATAAAAGAATCCATAGTCATTCGATTAACCGGGGATTCAGGGGATGGAGTGCAAATTGTGGGGCAGCAGTTGACGCTCACGGCAGCACTTTCAGGACGAGAAGTGAGAACGTTACCTGATTTTCCTGCAGAGATTCGTGCACCTACAGGAACACTGGCGGGCGTGTCAGGATTTCAATTGGCAATGTCGGACCATGCTATTTTTACCGCAGGAGAATCTTTAGATGTTTTGGTTGCGCTGAATCCTGCCGCACTACGTCATTCACTCTCTTATTTGCAACAAGGTGGCTTATTAATTTTTAATGATGATGCTATATCTGCAAAGGATTGGGAAAAAGCGGGACTAACGGTCGATTATTTAGACCAGGTCGCGAGTTTATATCAGCTTATACGCGTGCCTTTAATTACGAATACCCTAAAAGCATTAGAGCATCTGTCCCTCAGCCATGCAGAATCAAAAAAATCCAAAAATTTTTATGTGCTTGGCATGGTATTGTGGTTATTTGATTTAACCTGTGATGCAGTGAAAGAGTGGATAGACAAAAAATTCCCTCAAAATATTGCTGAGGCAAATAACAGCGCACTCAAAGCAGGGTATGATTATGCCATGACGCTAGAATTGAGTCGTCAAGATTTTATGATGGATCATCTCGTCCGCGCGCCCGGGAAATATCGTCAAGTGACCGGCATCGAAGCCTTGTCTTTGGGGATTGCCAGTATGGCGGTGATGACCAAAACCCCTTTGTTGGTCTCAGGATACCCGATTACGCCCGCGTCTTCTATTTTACAAGAATGTGCAAAATGGTCGAGTTATGGGGTGCAGCTCTTTCAAGCGGAAGATGAAATTTCAGCAGTCTGCGCGTGTTTGGGTGCCGCTTTTGCAGGCCGTTTGGCCTTGGCCTGTACTTCTGGGCCGGGTTTAGATTTAAAATCCGAAGGCCTAGGTTTAGGGGTCGTGAGCGAATTGCCTTGTGTGATTGTCGATGTGCAGCGGGCGGGTGCATCTACGGGTCTGCCCACTAAAACCAGCCAAAGTGATTTACGCCAGGCTTTATATGGTCGGCATGGCGAGGCGCCTTTACCGGTCATTGCAGCGCGCTCTCCTGCAGATTGCTTTGATGCGGTTATTGAAGCCTTTTCGATCGCGGTTCGTGGGATGACGCCGGTTATTTTATTATTAGATGCGTATTTAGCAACTGCCGCTGAACCTTGGAAAATCCCGCATCCAGAATCCTTATCAATATCTGCATTGGAATGGTACCGTTTTCCAAAACCCTATACGCGAGATATGCGCTTGACGAGAAGTTGGAATCCACCAGGGAAAGAGGGGTTTATCCATCAAATTGGTGGTTTGGAAAAACAAGGCGAAGATGGTCGAGTGAGTTATGATCCTGATAATCATGCGACCATGGTGGCGACACGGGCAGAAAAAATTGCCAATCTTGCCTTGGATTATCCGCCATTACAGATTGAAGGAGATGCAGATGCCAGTGTATTGCTTATCGCTTGGGGCGGCACTTATGGAATGGTACGCTCTGCGTTAGTACAGTGTAAAGAGATGCAATTACCCTTAGCCTATGTACATTTAAAACATCTGAATCCTCTACCACAAGATTTAGAATGCTGTATTCAGCGCTATGCGAAGGTATTAGTGATAGAGTTAAATAGCGGGCAGTTATGCGAGGTGATTCGTGCACGATATTTAGTAGATGCGCGGCCGATTACGCAATGTAATGGCTTACCTTTTTCGGCAAACGCATTAGTGAACGCCATCCAAAAGGAGCTGGCATATGAGCACGTATAAACGCGAAGACTTTACCAATGATGTAGAGGTACGCTGGTGTCCGGGTTGCGGAGACTACGCTATTTTAGCGGCTTTACAAAAAGTATTACCAGAGTTGGGTTTGCCTCCGGAACGCCATGTGTTTGTGTCCGGGATTGGTTGCGCGGGCCGTTTACCTTATTACATGAATGCGTATGGTTACCATACTATTCATGGTCGAGCACCAGCGGTTGCGACGGGTTTAAAAGCTTTACGCGAAGATTTAAGTGTGTGGCTCATCACCGGAGATGGCGATGCCTTGAGTATTGGTGGTAACCATCTGATGCATTGTTTGCGACGAAATTTGGATATCACGATTTTGTTATTGAACAATCAAGTATATGGTTTAACCAAAGGACAGTTTTCTCCTACGTCACAAAAGGGTCAAATTACGAAGACGTCACCTCAAGGGGTGGCGATGGAGCCTGTAGATCCATTAGTGATTGCGCTGGCGTCTGGCGCAAGTTTTGTAGCACGTGCGGTCGATAAAGATCCTGCACATTTAGCGACAGTCTTGAAAAAGGCGCATGCACATAAAGGTACCTCTTTTGTCGAAATTTATCAGAACTGCAATATATTCAATAATGGGGCCTTTGATGGTTTTTCTCTAAAAGAAAATAGATCGGCACATACGGTATATTTAGAGCAAGGGCAGACGGTTCTTTTTGGCGCAGAGAAAGAATATGGTTTGGTGAATGAGCAAGGCGAAATACGTGCCGAAGCAGTGGCAGCGTCTTCACAAACGTTTTTACAGCATGATCCGACACATTGGATGCAAGCGATGGCATTGGCGCGTTTGCGCTTTCCAGAGTTTCCAGTACCTTTAGGCGTATATTATCAAGTTGAACGGCCTGTTTTTGAATTGCTTGAATCTGTAGAAAAGACCGCAGACGATTTATATGGTTTATATTGTTCTAGGGGGACGTGGGAGCAGTAAGTATGCTATGGATTCTCGCTACTCTTATTTCGGTCGTTATTGCATGTTCAGCGGAGGCGAGGATGACGAGATTGAGATATATGTGAAAAACTCAATATCTCGTCAATTGCCCCCCTATCTGTTATTGCAATGACAGATAGG
>JAUYSE010000035.1 GCA_030696465.1 Legionellaceae bacterium | reverse complement strand
AAAACATAGAGGAATCCATAAAAAAGAAGAATGCTACATGCAACGCCCCATCCTAAAAATTCCGGCCAAGTATCTTGCCATACATAGTGATCATATACTTTTAAAAATAATAACTGAGTGTACTTACTCAATTTGATAGGAGTATTGGCTAACTGCTGTGCAATATAGGGCCAGCTTTCAGGTCGGTACTCCGAAAAACTTTGACGAGCGGCCAATTGTTGTTTTAAGAGCTGCTCTTGCTTCTCTAGCTTTTTTTGCAAGGTCAGTTGTTTTATTGTAATGGTTTCTATTCGCGCTTTAATTGAACGAATAAGTGCGTCTATTTTTTGTCGCAACACCGTATTGGTCATATATAACTGTTCATCTTTCAGTGTAGAAAGCATCTGTTGCAAGGTCAATTTCATTTGAGAAAACTCAAGAATTACTTCACGGTATGTATCGGTAATGGCTTGAAGAACACGAATATCCGGATTTCTTTGTAAGGCAAAGTCTGCATGAATAATTTTTTTCTCTAAATTAAGCTCAGACAAATCATATTGCGCCAAATTCATTAACTGATTGTTATACAGTATACTAACATAATGATTTGCCGTGACTTCTGGACTTAGATTTTCTTGTATATCTTGCTGCAAATGCGTACTCGATAGGTAGAGCGCCTGCAACACCGCTTGTAGCTTGAGTTCTTGTGTATGAATATCTTCTAAACGTTGATGCATTTCTGCTTTAGCAAGCCATAATTTTAAATAGGTTTCTTGCTGCAACAAAGAGGTTTGATAGCGACTGGCCAAAACAAGGTTTTCTTCCAATACTTCAATGGATTTTTTATTAATTTCTAATAGTGCAGTTATATGCACAGCATCTTCGTCTGCATTAGATGAGCTATTATTTTGCTGTAAATATTTAATACGTTGAGTTAATTTCTGTTGCAATGACTTTTGATGCGCTAAACTCGCTTGAAAACTAATAATTTTTGCATGGTTGAGGGATAACCAACGTGCATTTTGCGAAATCCTTGCTTGAAACTCTGCCTGAGTCGTGGGTGCGATATTAGAGTTTACAGCGTTTATCGCACGGGTTAAATCATTTTTTTCTTGGACCAAATATTCAATATATTTTGAAGACACTTCCTCCGCCATCACCACCGTGCTGAAAAAGAAAGTGCCTATAAAAACCAATAACCATTTATTCCAGTTTTTCAAGGGATATCCCCAGTTCACTACATTGATCGGCATGGATCGGTGAAGGTGCTTGCGTCATTAAACACGAAGCCGATTGTGTTTTTGGAAAAGCAATCACCTCTCGTATAGAAGAAGATTGTGTCATTAACATAGCCAATCGATCAAGCCCTAAAGCAATACCTCCATGCGGGGGACAACCATATTGTAATGCCTCCAATAAAAATCCAAATTTCTCCTGCGCAACCGATTCTTCTATACCCAAGAGTTCAAACACTGCTTTTTGCATTGCCACCTGATGGATACGAATAGAACCACCGCCAATTTCATAACCATTAATCACAATATCATACGCTTTCGCGTAGAGGGTATCTGGAGATTGCGCTTTCAAGTCTTCTACCGTAGAAACACTAGGCGCAGTAAAGGGATGATGCACGGCCTGCCAGCGATTGCCATCACGCTCAAATAAGGGCCAATCTACCACCCATAGTAGTTTCCAGCCTTCTTCTATCAGTGCATGATCTTGAGCTAATTTAATGCGCAATGCCCCCATGGCTAAAGAAATAAGCATTGCGGGCCCCGCTGCCAGAAAAATCATATCGCCATTTTTTGCATTCGTGCGGGCTATCAGCGCGCTGAGCGTTTCATTATCTAAAAACTTAGAGAGAGAAGAGGCAATACCCTCTAGACCTTGCTCTGCATTTTGTATTTTTACATAGGCTAAACCTTGCGCACCATGCTGACGCACATATTGTGTATATTCATCAATACCTTTCCGACTAATCGCGGCACCACCTGGTAACACAAGGGCAATGACACGCCCCTGGGATGCCGGCTGTGCAAATTCAGCAAATAAGGGAACCGCGCCTAACAAGTCGGCGACATCTTGTAAAACCAAGGGGTTTCGTAAGTCTGGTTTATCACTACCATAACATTGTATGGCTTCTGCATAGGGCATACGTTGCAAGGGTAATGCGATATCCACATTCAATAACTCTTTATAGACTTTCGCTAACATGCCTTCGATTAAAGTCTGCAGTGTAAGCTCATCTACAAAAGACATTTCTATATCGAGCTGGGTAAACTCGGGTTGACGATCGGCACGTAAATCTTCATCTCGGAAACAACGGACGATTTGATAATATTTATCAAATCCAGACATCATCAACAGCTGTTTAAAGAGCTGTGGGGATTGTGGTAACGCGTAGCAACTTCCTTTATGCACGCGAGAAGGGACTAAATAATCTCGTGCGCCTTCTGGTGTGGCTTTGGTTAACATCGGGGTTTCTATATCTAAGAAACCTGCCGCATTAAAATACTCACGCATGGATGCGGTCAAAGCATGGCGTAATTTTATTTTCTCTTGTAGGCTAGGGCGTCGTAAATCAATATAGCGATACTTTAAACGTAAATCATCAAATACGGTTTGCGTTTCATTGGGTAAAAAAGGTGGAAGCTCTGCTTCGTTTAATATGACCAAGTTTTTTGCCTGCAACTCGACTGCGCCAGTACTCATCTGCGTATTGATCATATCGTCTGGTCGAGCACGTACTACACCAGTTATTTGCACTACCCACTCTGAGCGTAAGCTTTGCGCTTTTTCAAATAAAGCCGTTTGCTCTGGCTCAAAAACGACCTGTAAGAGACCACTGCGATCACGTAAATTTAAAAAAATAAGCCCACCCAGCACACGACAGGTATGCACCCAAGCACATACGCTTACTTCTTGCCCTGATAGGTTTGCTTGTACTTCACCACAATAATGGGTACGCATTTATATTTCTCACTTAAATATATCGTTTTTACACTGCAACACTCTACGTCCAGAGATCAACTGCCTACGTCTAGAAATCAACACTTTACGGCTAGAAAGCAGCACCCTACGTCCCGCGGTTTATCCGCGGGATCCAGGAAATCTCGCTGGATCCCGCGGATAAACCGCGGAACGTAGGCATCTCGGTACCCAATTATAACCATTCCAAGACTTCCTGCAAATATTTTGCAGGTAATACTTCAATTCCTATATCTTGTTTGGGTCGATTACCATGCGGAATGATTGCTCGAGTAAAGCCATGCTTTGCCGCTTCTTTCAAACGTTCTTGACCACTTTGTACCGGTCGCAGCTCTCCCGCCAAGCCAATCTCACCAAAAATAACCGTTTTATTATCTAATATTCGCTCACGTAAACTAGAAATAACTGCCGCCAAAATCGCTAAATCACTAGCCGTATCAAATACTTTTACTCCCCCTACCACATTTAAAAAAACATCATACTCATACGTAGGGATTTGCGCATGCTTATGCAATACGGCCAATAAAATCGCCAGCCGATTACTCTCTAAGCCGGCCGTCACGCGCTTCGCTTGTTGACCATAGCTTTGATCGACCAAGGCCTGAATCTCTACCAATAAAGGGCGTGAGCCCTCCCAGGTGACCATCACTGACGAGCCGGAGGTCGGCTCAGATGATTTTGACAGAAACAAGGCGGAGGGGTTCGATACTTCTTTTAAGCCTTTATCGGTCATGGCAAAAATACCAATTTCGTTCACCGCACCAAAACGATTTTTAATCGCCCGAATAATACGAAAACGTGTATCTTGCTGACTTTCAAAATACAACACCGCATCGACCATATGCTCTAATACACGAGGCCCGGCTAGAGCGCCCTCTTTCGTCACATGCCCCACCAAAAAAACCGAGGTTTGTGTACTTTTGGCAAAACGCACCAACTGTGCGGTGCACTCACGCACCTGCGCAACACTCCCCGCCGCCGAAGGAATATTTTCAGTATAGGCGGTTTGAATAGAGTCAATCACCATGACATTTGGTTTTTCGTGTGCGGCATGTGCCAGTATTGTTTCTACTTGTACCTCTGCTAATAAACGCAAGTCTGCCGTCGGCAACTGCAAGCGCTTTGCGCGCATCGCGACCTGTTGTAGCGATTCTTCCCCAGTGACGTATAAAACTTTTTCTGACTTCGAAATACAGGCCAACGATTGCAACAGCATCGTTGATTTTCCAATCCCTGGGTCGCCACCAATAAGCACCACAGAGCCCGGTACTAAGCCGCCACCCAACACCCGATTTAATTCTTGTAGGCCGGTATCCCATCGCGTTTCGGTGCTAAAGGGAACCTCATCCAACAAAATCACATTGGATTGTGCATTCGCATACTGCCTGGATTTTGCAGAAGGGAGTGTCACCTGATTACACACCGACAAGGTATTCCACGCCTGACAATGTAAACATTGCCCCGCCCATTGACTGGCCACACTGCCACAACTATCACAAACATACTGTTTTTTTATTTTCATATTTGCCCATCCCCCTTCCCAACACAGTATAAACCTGATTGCTACGCTTTAAAATCTCTTTATTTTAAGGTGAAATATAGGCTAGACTCTTTTCCATGTTTCATATTCAAGAGAATGCACATGCCCAAAGATACGATAGATATACGAAAAAAAGTTCTAGTCGTCGCCATAGATTTAGATGGTTCACTACTACACAAACAGGTAGTTGACGCATGCCCTCTTCTTGAAGACCGTTTTGCTTGTAGTATCCCAAAAGATCAATTGGCTTTAGACGCACAAATCGCTACAGAGGGTATTATTATAAAAAATAATCCTCTTTTTTTAAAATTTGTACGCGGTATCAAGCAGCACTATGATATTGTACGCGTGGTTCTCAACTCCAGCCGACAAGATCGCAATACCTGCGATGAGAATAAACTGAAAGAAACCACTATAGTGGTAGATGGTGTTTCTAAAAAATCCTATAGATATACCGGAAGTGCCTTTGCCATTGGGGCGCAAATCGCTCAAGCTTTAAATGCAACTTTTGATCCAACAATTGAGGCAGATGATTGGTTCCATAATGGTCAGCAAGGCAAAAGTTATGAGGCATACAAAGCGGGATCGCTGAGCTACCGAGGCTATTCTCGTAAACCCTTGGATCAAAGTAAAATAGCAACACACTACCGTATTGGGCAGTTTTATGGAAACTTATATCCAGTAACGGAGGCTATTGTCGATATACTAACCCTTGATGATCGCTATCTAAAAACCACAACCGGTTTTGATGATTTTAGTGAAAAATCCAGTGCATATTCAAGTAAAGACGAGCTAGACTCAGATTGTGTACGTTTCTTAAGAACAAGTACCCCTACCACCGCTGCCGTAGAGACATTTAAAAACACACCTGAAAACCTAGATATTCTCGGCAAAGTCGAGATGTATTTTAAAATACATCGTGATGAACTACCTTCAAATGTAGCGCTAATACCCATTGAATATAAAGATGGACTCTCACCTAGCCCAACAACTGCGATGTGCCCTATTAGAGGGACTGGTCGCGCCAACCCAGACTATTCCGAAAATGTCCGAAAAATGTTACGATTTGCGGCAGAAGTTTGTCATGGTGCCGCAACTCCGCTTAAACGTTGCAGTAAAGAAGAGGTTGATGTATTCAAAGCACTTCAACAAAAAGGCTTAAGCTATTTAGAGACAATCCCTCTAGACGCTATAGAGGATTATAGTCCCCTTGTATTTTCACCTGCGTGAGGATTTATGAGTAAAGTACACAATTTTGAAAAAACATTAGAAGAATTACAACATATTGTCAAACAATTAGAGCTGGGCGATTTACCTTTAGAAGAAGCACTACAGCAATTTGAGAAAGGCGTGCATTTAGCCAATCACGGCCAACAGTTATTGCGTGAAGCAACCTTAAAAGTCGAGTCTTTAGGCGCATCACCTGAGGGTGAGCCCTTGGTATGACGAGCCATTTTTCAGAATATCAAGCACATTTTGAGCGTTACCTACAAAGTCAGCTTAAGGACTTATCTTTTCCGTCAAAAACCTTACAAAAAGCAGTACAGTATGTCATGACTTCCGGCGGAAAGCGTGTACGTCCTTTGCTCGTATATCTCGTCGGAGAAGCTGCTGGTATTTCATTAGATATCCGTAATGTTTTAGCACTGAGTGTGGAGCTCATCCATAATTATTCCTTGGTCCACGATGATCTACCCAGCATGGACAACGACGATTATCGTCGAGGGCGGCTCAGCTGTCACAAAGCATTTCAAGAAGCCACCGCCATTTTAGTGGGGGACGGCTTACAATGTTTAGCCCTAGAATATCTATTAAAAGCACTGTCAGCACAGCTTTCTGCAGAAAACATAGTGCAAATGATGCATACTTTATTACATGCGAGCGGTTTTTCAGGCATGGTCAGTGGACAAGCGCTTGACTTAGAAAATCAGATACAGGAAATTTCCGACTTAGAAAACATCCATCAATTAAAAACAGGTGCGCTTTTTCAGGCCAGCGTAGAGCTCCCTCTCTTGGCCCCCAATAAACTCACGGCCGCACAAAAGCAAGGGCTGCGCAGCTTTGCAAAAAAAATAGGTTTAGCTTTCCAAATGCAAGATGACTATTTAGATAGTTATGCTCCGGAAGACACCTTAGGAAAAAACCGAAAATCTGATGAGGCCAATGATAAAATAACCTATAGCCAGTGGTATAGTGAATCTGAATTGCGTACCTTAATTTTACAACAGTTTCAATCCGCAAAAGAGGTGCTCTCTCCTCTAGAAAGTGCCGCATTGCCTTTGCAGGATTTTGTGGATTATCTGCAATGGTTTTCTGTAAAATGATGTAATATACTACGTGCTACTGTGCTGACGTTAACGCTAACAATGACCACTGAAAAATGATACACAAACTATATTTATATAAGGATTATATTTATGAAAGCGCTTACTTTAGGAATCTGCACCCTCATCTCAGGCATTAGCCAAGCAGCGGCAACCCCTGTGACTCCAGGCAACCCGGCTTCTGCTTCCCCTGTAACCTCAGCCACAACCACTAGCGCTCCTGCTGCAACCACTACCACAACGACCACTACTACGACTGGCGTAGCCCCTGCGGCAACCACCACCTCCGTGCCTAAAAATTCAACCGTAGCAGCGGCCCCTGCCGTCATAGATTGCCATCTACACATCCCTGCAGAAAACAACCAAATTGATACCGCACTCATTGCACAGTGGGCCAGTAAAGCAGCAGAACAATCTTTTCGCTACGACTTTCAAAATATGGACGCCCAACTCACTGAATTACACTATTGTTATACCGATAGAGGCTGGCAAAGTTTTCAAGACGCCTTAAAACAATCCGGGAATATTGCTGCTATCAAACAACAGCAACTTTCTGTGAGCGGTATGAGCCGAGGTGACGCAAATATTACGATTGAGCCGGATAATTATTGGCGAGTAAATTTGCCTTTACGAGTGGTCTATCAAAACGATAAAGAAAAACTCACACAGAACCTTGAAGTTTCTCTGCTGATTTCCAGACAAATCACCGGCGACTTGGGTATCGTACAAATTATTGCAAGCCCAGAAAAAATATTTCCGGATGCACCTAAAGATACCGGCACTAACCCTGGCGTTGCCCCAGACCTAAAAACTAAACAGTAATACACTAAAATCCGAGCCGCAACCGTGAGAGAGCGGAGCA
>JAUYSE010000179.1 GCA_030696465.1 Legionellaceae bacterium | reverse complement strand
CTGTCATCCCGGAATTTAGAGAAACTTGAGCGAGCAGGCGAGCTTTAGTTTCTCTTTATGTCTCCGAGATTTTTTAATTACCTTTCTATGTGGCACTTTGATTAAAAAAGCACGTCATCCATCGAGCATTTTTCAGATCCTATTTTCCCGGTCCACCCAAATCATTCTGATTTTTCAGTTGCTCATCCACATAAACCGCCAATACTTCTTTCCCTACCGTACGCAACTCGCCAGGCAGTCGCTGCATGAGTGCTTTATTATCACTCAGTACTTGCGCAATAATATTTGCTGCCTGATCGTCAGCTGCGCTATCAATTTGTCCCTCAATCATTCCATGGAGTGTCGCAACCGCTTCTTGCGCCGTACTTCCCTGCGAGAAAAATAGCGCTTGACCTGCTGTTTTAAGCGCGCCTCCTTGATTTTTGAGCATATCCACTCGCGCGTGCCATTCTTGTAATTTTTCCCAAAAATGCAAAGCGTCCGTCGATAATTTTGCGTTCATGATCGGCGTGTGTTCGGGTAACGCAAGCACTTCATTGACATCTGCTGCCCAAGATCGCAGTACCGCATCTTGCATCATGTTTAACGTAGTATGCAAACGACTGTGGCCTTTTTTATGCAGCGGACGGAACCAGCGGAATATCGAGTGAGAAGCCTCTGCATCGGCAAGCGTAATTTGGCGTTTCGCAGCATGAATTTCTTTTAACAGATCTGGGTACACTTGTTTATTATCTTTGCTGCCATGTAAGCCAAGTAAAAACTCACTGATGCGGGTTTCTAGCTCGCGTATTTGTTTTCTTCGTGTAATATTCTTAAACCAAGTATTTTTGTATTTCTTCAGCGCCAATTTCATTTCTTGTTCTAGTGCCGCTGAAGGAGTATGTGTTTTCTGTTTAGCGGCCGTTTTTTGAATGGAAGCAGGCGGCGTTCCTATCGTCGTTAACTCATGCGTCATGTGCAGCAAAGATTGTTGTTGTGCTGTCGTAAGACCACGTATTTTTTGTGATCCTTGATGTTTTTTGCCACTAGGCGCTAAGACTTTTTTGGCATGTTTCGTATAATGGCTTAAGCCATCACTTAATAAAATATCATTGTGACTGGCTGACCAAGCATTTTTAGACGCGGATGCTTTTTCAGGGACGAAGACGTCAGAATGTAACAGTTGCAACCAAGCACAGCGCTGTGGTGCTTGCGCCACGTTATCTAAGTCAAACATAGGGTGCATAAGTGGTGCTGTTAAATCGTTCGCTCCCGCAACGTTAGGTTCTTCCGCGGATTTACCGGTAAAATGATGACGTAGGCTATTAAATGAAAGAGATTCTGTTCGTTGCGTATAAAATTCATTCACGGCATTTGTCAGACATTGTTCTGCCGTATCTTCTTTTAAATATAAAGCAACGTTATTGTCCGCTATTTCCATCATATATTGAGGATGATCTTTTATCAGTCCCAATAAGATGTTCATACGCTGAGAATCGGCAATAATGGTTTGTAAGCGATCTAAATGCCAGGTCATTTGTTTTGGCGTGTCCGTTTGATACATCTTGTGTAACAACTGACAGAAAGTATCAAGTTGTGTTGCATTAAAGCCTTGAGATCCTAAATAATCGACGAGAGTGTCTAATATCAGAGGATTCTCCATAAACATTTGCTGATAGGCAGGGTTTTCATAACTTGCTTTTAGATCGGCATAACGTGCTTTATCTAAAAACGCAATATTTCTAACTCTGTCAGGCTGTATCCAAAATTTCGTGATAGCCGCTCCTTCGGAAGAAGGCGTGGCAGTAATATGCCATTGCATCAGATCCGATAAAACCGCCAACTGTTCTTTTGTATACGCCAGTAATGGTGTTAAATGGGCCGGTATTGCAAAGTCAGAGCCGGATTTTTCTGCCATTGTTTTGGCACTTAACATCTGGGTTAACAAGCGACAAAAAGGTTCAACCTGCGTACTCTTATAATGATTAGAATGTAAATGGTTGAGTAGCGCATCTAATATTACAGGATATTCGACAAACATCGCTTGGTAGGCGGAATTTTCATAAGCTTTCCGTAAACTGGAATAACGCTTCCCTTTGAGTTGCGTTATAGCGGCAACTTTTGCGGGTTGCATCCAAAATTCAGCCAGTGCTGGTCCAGCAAAAGGCTGTTTATTATCCTTATGCCATTCTATCAGATCAGTCAATACTGAAAATTGTGCGGGTTGTTTTTGATATTCTGTCAAAGAGATTAAATAAGGAGCTATCTCAATAGTCCCCTCTGAATGTTCTTTTGTTTTTAATAAGTGGGATAACAACTGACAAAAGTGTTTAATGGGTGTTGCGGGGTAACTTGGAGAGTTCAGATAGTCTATTAAGTTATCCAATACTTCAGGGTGATGAACAAACATATCATGATACGCGAGATAGGCTTTTTCAAAACTCTTATATTTAGGGGCGTCGAGTTGCGTAATGCGTTTAACTCTGGCGGGTTGCATCCAAAATTCGGCAAGTGCCTGTTTTCCTGAAGAGGCGGATGCGAGCGCATCCCAAGTAGTCAAATTAGATAGTACCGCAAGCTCTGTTTTGGAGTAGCTATTTAATGCTGTTAAATGTTCTTGCATTTCAAGACTGGTACTGACTCTTTCGGCGGTTTTTTTAGTGTCCGAAAGTTGTTTTAGCATCTGACATACGTTAGTGACTTGGCTGGCATCAAACTGAGCAGAACCTAAGTAAGCGATGAAACTATCCACCGTCTCTGGATGCTCCACAAACATTTTTTTATAGAGGGGATTAGTATAAGCAGTTTGTAGCTCAGTATATCGAGGAAGCGTTAATAGTGTAATAGCTTGAATTCTTGCGGGCTTCATCCAAAATTCCGCAATTGCGAGTTCTTTTGAGGCAGAAGTAGGGCTTGTGTGCCATTTTATCAAGTCAGAAAGTCTTGCGAGTTGATCTTTTAAATAGGCTTGTAACCGAACCAGATGTTGCGGAATATCCAGGGTGGTCTTCACCGCTTTTAGGACTAACAAGTGGTTTAACAGGTCGCAAAACGCATTGACTCTTGTAGCATCGAAACTAGCAGATCCTAAATAAGCAATGAAGGTATCTAATACTTCAGGATGTTCCACGAACATTTTTTTATACGCGACATTAGTATAGGCGGCTTGTAAACCGGCGTATTGCGCAGCAGAGAGTGCAGTAATGACCTGCATTCTTGCGGGCTTCATCCAAAACTCCGCAATCGCGAGTTCTTTTGAAGCAGTAGCAGTGCTGGTGTGCCATTGCACCAAATTGGAAAGTCTTGCGAGTGCATTTTGTGAGTAGGTTGTTAATTGGGCCAGATGTTGCTGAATGTCCAAATCAGCTTGCTTCACTTTTACTGCTAATAAGTGGTTCAACAGGTCACAAAACGCGTTGACTTGTGTTTCATCGAAACTAGCAGATCTCAAATAAGCAATAAAGGTATCCAAAATTTCAGGATGCTCCACAAACATGGTTTGATACGTCGGATTAGCATAAACGGCTCGTAAACTTCTATATTGAGTAACACCCAGCTGCGCAATAGATTTAATTCTACTGGGTTGTCTCCAAAACTCGGCTCGTGCCTCTATCCCTATAGAAGGATGAATGGCATGCCATTGCATCAGATCAAATAAAACAGAAAGCTCTTTTTTATTAGTTTGATATTGCTTTAATAGGGATAAATTGTGATGAAGAGAAGGATCCTCGCCAGCTTTTAAATGGACGGCCTCTGCCATTAATAACTGTATGAGCAAGCGACAAAAGCTATCCACTTTCGAACTGTCAAAACTAGCAGACCCTAAATAAGGGATAAAGGTATCCAGCACTTCAGGATGTTCCACGAACATTTTTTTATACGCGACATTAGTATAGGCGGTTTGTAAACCGGCGTATTGCGCAGCAGTGAGAGCTGTAATCGCTTGAATTCTTACAGGCTTCATCCAAAACTCCGTAATCGCGAGTTCTTTTGAGGCAGCAGCGCTTGTGTGCCATTGCATCAAGTCAGAAAGTCTCGCGAGTTGATCTTTTGAATAGGCTTGTAACTGAGCTAGATGTTGCGGAATATCCAGAGCCGTCTTCACCGTTTTTAGGACTAACAAGTGGTTTAACAACACACAAAACGCGTTGACTTTTGTGGTATCGAAACTAGCAGATCCCAAATAAGCAATAAAGGTATCCAAAACTTCAGGATGTTCTACAAACATTTTTCGATATGCTGCATTTGTATAAGCCGTTTGCAAGCCTGCATATTGTGTATCACCCAGAGAGGCAATTGCTTGGATTCTATCGGGTCGCATCCAAAACTCAGTCACCGCTTGTTCCCTTGACGCAGTGGTGGTGGGTGTATGCCATTGCATGAGCTGAGTGAGTTTGCTCAGTTGAGGGGCATGTGTTTTATAGACATCGAGTAACAACAAACAAGACTCTAAATCTAAAGCAAGCATTGCATTTTTTGCTTTGGATAATTGGATTAACAACGGCAGTATTTGCGGATTAGGGGGGCTAGATACTTTTAAGTGCGCCACATAATAGCAAAATAGCTCTCGATGTTGACTGAAAATAGCCGCATGTTGTTCCCAAGTATTTAAAGCGAGCATTAATTGTTGGGTCGACAGTCCCTGCATGAGCAAGTATTCTGGTTGTGCAGAGCCATCTGCAGGAAGACTGTTACTCCATTGTTGTAGTCTATCCACGATCTGTCGTTGTTCACCAATGTGTTGATGTTTTTCAGTCGTCCTTGCTTGGCCTAAAAACTCAGTGAAGAGGGGTTCAAAGTCAACAATAAGCGCTGCTGGTGAAAGTGTAACCATCGCCTCTAAATCAAAGAAAAATTCTTTTCCGCGTTGCTTTAACATTTTCTCTAAGGTGGGGAGCACTTGTAAAATATCAGGACATTTCTGGAGTAAGTGTTTCCAGAAACTATCTAAACGTCCCGTATCTACGTCTGCGCCATTCAAGCTAAGCGTAGTGGTATATAGAGCACTTATTTTGTTTAATAACTCTTGGAAGAATACAAAATTCTGCGCTGATTCAAATTGCAACATCAGCGTAGATAAAGTATCCAACAAGGTTGGCTTATTATTTGAATGGTCTAACATGGTTTCGAACGTCGCTAACCAGCGTAGTCGTTTTTCCGTTTGATGTTGGCATCCCTTCGCAATACGTTCAAATAATACGACATAGTGATCTTCGGGGAACGTGCTTGGCAGACTGCGATCTAAGAATTTTTTGATGAGCAGCATGTGTGATGCATGCATCGCCAAGGGCATAGTTTCTGTTGGTTTTTGGGGGTTTTGCAGCGAGATTTTAAAACAGGCTACCGGCAAATCTAATAAAGCATCACGAACAGGTATTTGACTAAAATAGGATTTTGCTTGCAGTGCTTGTTCAGGCTTCATGGACGCGATGTATTGTAACATCGGGAGCACACGACTCGCATGTTCGGTTAGCGGCACTAAACCTGGATTATTCAAATACGTCGATACAGCTTTTTGTGCATCAGGCTGTAATTGTTTCATCAGCTGATCTATGTCGTTTCCCAAAGGAGTGTTCGCAAGTGCACGTAAGGTAGTAGGGAGTTTTTTCTTGAGAGCCTCTTTAGCAAGCATGCTCGCTTCATCAAAGGCAGGGCTTGCAATTTGCTTACGGACGGTGTCCAAACGCCCTATAAATCCCTTATAAGTCAAGGAGGGTTCTTGTTGTAAGCTGGTGTAGAGCTCTTTTAACTTATGCGAGCGATTTTTTGAGATATCCGCAATACAAGTGGTCACGTCTTGCCAAATTTTAGCATCTGCCGGCCAATCTTCAATATGCAGTAAACGATTTTGAATTTCGGTTAACCACATCTCTGCTTCCGTGCGCGGCGTTTTTTCGGGCTCTAAAAGGAAGGTTAATGCCGGGAGATCTTCTCGATGGAAAGGGAACTTGTAATCAGGGTTTTCTTCGTGAAATAAACGCGCGAGTGATCCTAAGACCTTCGTATTAAGATAGGTATGCAGCGCCTCAATTCTGTCTTGAGGTTTTGTGTGTTCTGCCTGGATTTTAATCCACTGGCTTTCTAATGCGGCCAAGTGGTTTGCAAACCCTTGTGCTTTTTCTTTGCGTTGTATAGGGTCTAGATCAACGTTTCCTAACTCAGCAATCGCGACCGAAGATATTTGTGCTTTTGCTTCATGATAGGCAAGAGACGCTTGATTTTCTATAGCTTGTAAAAATTCTTGTAAGCGTAAGAGGGTGTCAAATTTAAACTTTGGAGAAAGTGCTTTTACTGTATCTTGATCGGGTTTGCCTGCTCCATCAAAAAAAGTCTGATCTATGCTTGATTCTTGAGCATGCAGCTTAACTAGAATATCCGCACTTTCTGCTGGGTACTCTTTGCGTAGGAGTGTTAATAATGAAGAAAAAGCGCCATTAATTTTATTTTTCAAATAAAATTGCCGTACTTCCCCTTCCTCGCCATTACGTGCGGTACGTCCCCCTTTTTGCCCTAAATCATTTTCATCATGCACAGAGCCAAGGAGCACCATTTCTACGTCGACGTTATCTCCGCGCCCAAAACCGGCGGCTATTAATACCACGCCACGTTCTTTTTGCCCGAGAACCAGTCCTTCTTTGGTTTTTTTCTGTTGCAAAACCTCGGCCGCAGAATCATGGCTTTCGTTAGTGTATGACATAAAATGCGTATTAAATTCATCGTCAGTAAAGAAGGGCTTGATGGCGGTGACCATCTCGTTGACTTCCTTATCGGTCGCACAGCACCATAAAATAGATTTTTTCTCTTTGAGCGCTTGTTTGATGGTATTCGCCATGGCTTTTAAGCGTTCAGCATCATTGTCACAGAACGTAGGTTCAGGCCATTTCCGTAAATCTTTTTGATTGGTAGGTACCCGCAGTACGGCGGTACGAAAACCATTATGTAATTGTGCGGCCTGCGCGGCAGACACGGTCCCGGTAAAGCCTTCCCAGTGATCCCACAGTGTTTTTAGACGTTGAGAAAACACTTGCGAGCTGACAATATGGCTCTCAGGATGTACATGATAATTTTGTGCTTCGCCATTCGCCTTGGCGGCTTGGTTTAATCTTTCGGCCAGTAATTGATGCACCCCATGACTGAACGTGGAGCCGACGGCGGCCTGCATATCTTTAGTGAGGGGGTATACTTCTTTGAGAGGATACTCTTCGTCTCCGATTTTGACGCGCTCTAAACGTACAGTATATTTTTCACCCATTTTTAATTTTGCTGCTTCATAGGCAGATTGAATCCAACCTACCAGTTCAATGGGTTTTTTACGAAGCTCGTTTAATAATAAAAAGCCTTCATCTGTATTGGCCTTTGTCGTTAAAAAGGTAAAACATTTACTTAAATCGTCAGCCTTAATATTAAAAGGTTTCTTGTCCTTTTTAGCTTTAGCTATTGATGGACGTAGTTCAGTATCATAAAACTCATTTAAGGCTCGATAAAACCATACCATTTCTTTAGGAGTAATGCCGGTATGTTGGGCATAGTTATATTGGGTCTTTTGACCTTCATAAAACAAGAAGTCAAATTCATCGCCTAAACCAACACGTTTATTTTTCCGGATAGTAATAGGATCACCAGCAAATGCTTGTGCATCTAAAAATAAAGAGAGATCGCCAGGAGTCGTATACACTATTTGTGCTTGCTCGTAGGTATCTCGTGTCGAAGTAGCCTTCACATTGGCTGTTTTTATATCCAGGTAGTCAAAGAAGGGTTTATAGTCGATCAGATCGCGCTCTGCTAAGCTCCATTTTGCAGTACAGACATCGACGTTTTTACCGAGTCCTACATGGCGCGCCGCGCGCATGGCAACGAAGTGGCTTTTTCCTTCCCCGGTTTTTAACTGTAAAATACTGGAAGGATCCTCTTTTAACGCAATTTCATTGGCAATTAACGAAAACTGCTGCGCCAAGTGGGGGTATTTACCAGAGGTGCGTCCCAAGACGGCAAATAAAACGGCCCAGATTTGTGTACATAATACGTCATTATCTGGTTCTAATTTGGATTGGGCCGAGAGCGTTTTAAAGGCTTCTGCCAATTCCTCTTGTGTCATCTCGGTAATGGCTTTATCCACGCCTGGTAGACACGCTTGCCCACTTTCTAATTGTTTTAAGAGTTTAAACATCATGGTTAAGCGGAAGCTGTCTTTTGCATCTAGCGGTGTATTGTCTTCCCCCCGAGTGACACGGGTGTCTTCCAACATGCGCTGAAAATCTTGTTCTCTGGTGATGGCGAGTTTTTCATAATCGCGTTTTGCCGCACTATCAGGATTGAGTAAGAACGCATTGACAGAGGTGGCAAGTGTTTTAGAGGCATCGTTAGATTGTATTTTAATAAAATCTAAGAGGTGTTTGGTATCAGGTGCGGGTTTGGCCGGGTATTTTGTGGCTAAATCGCGTAATTCAGCCTCAGAAAAAGTTTGTAAGCGCTCAATGAGTTTCTCCGTTTTAGAATGTAGACTTTTGCCTTTGGCAAGATAATTGGTTCTTGGTGCAGAAAGGAGGGTATCGGAAGGGATGCTACTCCACGCGACAATATGCAGGACCAAAGCCAATTTTTCATTATTTCCGGTATATACGGTTTTGGCTTTTTCTAGCAGTTCGGCATAGAGTTCCGGCGTTTTAGTGAAGGTTTCCATCCACAATTGGCAGGTATCAGACCAATGCGCCTCTACCGCAGTGGCTTTGTTGGCCTCTAATGTTGCGGTATCTATTGCGGTCTGTAATGGCACTTGTGCTGCTGGGTCAAGAGGCGCAGGGGCAGCTATGGCAGCTGTAAGTGCATCGGTAGCGGCTGTCAATGCTGCATCGGCGGCCGTGGTTAAATTGGGCGCCAGTTCTATTAATGCTTCACAGCGGTTGAAATTCAGTTCAATGTCATCAATATTGCCTTTTAATAAAAAGGTCAATACGGTGCCACGCAGAGGCTCAAAATCATTTTGCATTAAGCGCTCGGTAATGGCTCGGATGAGGGCAGTATCTTGTCCCACCACCTGCGCGCGCAAGGCAAGTTTCGCCAAAATGGTTTGTTGAGGGCGGTTAAAAGACTCTCCTTTGGATAAGATAAACTTAAACTCATCGGCCAGTTTATCCGGGAAGGTAATTTCCAGATGATCGATATCTTTGGGCCAGAAAGGAGAATCCTTTTCGGTAAGTACGGCCTCTAAGATAGCAATGGGGAAAGCGGCATTATCTTCTTTGGACTGTAGTGCACGTAATAAGGAATTAAAATATTCAGCAGTCCAGCAGAGGGATGGATGCGCTTTAAACAAAGATTCAAGCGTTGCGAGTAAAGGCTCAATCTCATTAATATAGGTTTTATTGAGTTGTAAGCGTTTAAAGAAGTCCATAATAGGCAATAAGGAAGGTCTAGCCCCTTTTGCGGTAGAAATGGCAATATGTGTTTTAAAGAAATCTTTTAAACGCGCCTCATGTTGTTCAAAAAATTTAAACTCAGGGATGAGCGTATTGAGGTCTGCGTCATCAACCACATGATAATCGCCTGCGAGCGAGCTTTTAAAGGTTAAACCGTAGTTGTCGACTAAATCGGTAATGAGCGCAATGCGATATTGGGCCGTATCAGTAGGATGCGCATTCATATCGTGAATGCCTTGCAAAATACGCACCCAAACGGCAGGGTTGAGGTTTGCTTTAGAGCCAGGTAAATCCAGCGACAATAATTGTGTGCTTAAGGTGCTGAGTTCTTGACGCACGACGCCTTTTAAGGTTTTGGTGGCATCATAAAACTGCTGTAGTTCTAAAGCATCAGCGCCAAATACCGTGGCGAGCATAAAGCCTTGTTGCATATGTGGATGTGCGGGGGTGCTTGGGGTGGTTTTATCAAATAAATCTCTGACGCGCGCAAAGGCAGGTACATCAAGTTCATGGTACACATGCAAGGCCTGCAAGCATTCTAAGAGCATAACATTAGGATATTTAGTGAGTAATGCCTGCCACTGGGCAGTATGAGCGCTAAAATCAGGCTCTATTGCAGTAAATAAATCTAAAGGAAAGCGCGCACTTGGTATTTTATCGATATAAAATACTTTAAAAAAGTGGGTCGCCATGGCGCCAAAGAAAGGTTTTGCAGCCCAGGAGGTTAACTCCGCGTCAAGCGCTGCTGCATCTGCAAACTGCGAATGCAAGACCCAGAGTAAATTGGCTTTAGATTGATTCGAGCAATTTGTGACAATATGGGTGATGATATATTGATAATCCTGAGGTGAAATTCCGCCTTGTAAGGCGAGAGCGCGATGCATAAAGAGGGTGCCATCGGGGCCTGCCCAGCTATTAAGCTGCGCTATATCGGGCGCATACGTAGGGTTTCCCTTATGAAAATTGGATAATTGAAGCGAAGCATCGCCAATCACAAAGCCTTCATGGCGCATGGCATAAGGTACGCCACCTTCGGTGATATCCAAAGTGGGTAATGCGGCTAAAAAAGCTTCTTGTTGTTTTGTGTTCGGAATTTTTTCAAGGCACAGTAAGATGCGGTCGAAACATGTCAGCATATTTTGGCCATGAGGCTGGATATTGGCCAATATTTCTGGCGTTAAAATCGCATGTAATTCACGCTCTTTGAGGGTT
>JAUYSE010000154.1 GCA_030696465.1 Legionellaceae bacterium | reverse complement strand
GAAAATACACCTATATTACGGCCCGCTTCTTGGGGGGGCTTTACAATATCGCCTTTCGTTTTTGAGTTTTGGCAAGGCCGTGATAATCGTCTGCATGATCGTATTCAATATCAATTAAGCCCGCAGGGCTGGTCTTTGCGTTGTCTTGCTCCGTAATAATTACTCACACCTTATGTAGCACAGTATTTTTGACTCAAGAGCGCTCACTACGTGCACTGTGTCGTCCTGGACGTTAAGAGAAACTAAAGCTCGCGCGCTTGCCAAGCAAGCCCGACACTTGTGCGTGCGTAAAGTGAGTCATAAGATGCGGTTGCCCGTGCGGGCTTACATTTAGAAGAGCCTAATCATAGCGATAGTTAAGAAAGTGTAAATTATCGTAAAATGCTAGCACAAAAAAAACAGCTACCATACAATAAATTATGACCAATGCAAATTGGACTATAAAGACACAAAGAAAAGTATGACAAACACACGATAGAGGGTACGATAATGAACACAACCGATAGAGTGATACCAGATATTATTTTACGATTCCAAATCGAACATCCCACATTTGAAGAATGTTATGTATTTGGTTACGAATGTGCATCTGCTGAAGTTGCCGAGAATGAAATGCCATTTGCTGCTGATTCTAAAGAAGCAGAATATTGGAAAGAAGGTTGGTGGGCTGGGTTTTATGGAGACACCCCATTGTTTGATATGGATGGCGTAACGCCTGAACAACAGGTGGCTTTGCATCAAGAAAGCGCTATCAATGACACAAAATATGAGCAGCCAGAAAAACCGCATTTCGTAGAGATTTTCTTTAAAGTGACCGGTGCATTAGCTGCCACAGCATTGATTGGATATCAATTATTGGAACTTGTTGCATAAGAAACGCTCTTTGGATGCCTGCAGAAAGCAGACATCCAAGTGGCGTTTTTTACAAACTTGCATTAAGATGCACGTTGAATAGCTTGCCCACTTCTAGAAACGTCTTTTCCAAAACCATGTATCGTACTACATCCAGCTAATAAGCTTAATACAACAAAAGCACAACTTATTGCAGTGATTATTTTTTTCATAATAGAACTCCCTAAAGATGTTGTTGTTAACATTCTTTAGTATAGACTAGAATAGTGGGGGATCAAGATTACGGTGTAGGTGTGTATGGATATTCGAGCGCTATTAGCATTTTCTGTTGAAAATAATGCCTCGGATTTGCATCTCTCAACGGGACTTGCACCCATGCTGCGTGTGGATGGATCTCTACAACAAACCTCTTTACCTAGATTAGATGCAAAAAATATTATTGCGATCTTGCAGCACATTCTGCAAGATACCGCGCAACCGGTTACGCTTTTGTCAGAGCGATGGACTGTAGAAGCGCTGAATACTGCATTAGAAATAGATTTTTCTTTTCATTTGCCCAATGTCGCGCGGTTTCGAGTGCATGCATTTATGGAAAATCGTGGGCCAGCAGTAGTTTTTCGCATTATTTCTGAAAATATCCCGACCATCACACAATTAGGTTTGCCGCTTGGCGTGCAAAAAATAGCAGAGCGCCCACATGGATTAGTATTGGTCACGGGCCCGGCAGGTTCTGGTAAAAGTAGTACACTTGCCGCGATGCTAGATTATGTCAATCATCATTATTTTAAGCATATTGTCACGATAGAAGATCCTATTGAATTTATTCATCCCAATAAACAATGCTTGATCCATCAAAGAGCAGTGCATCGAGATACCTCTAGTTTTAATAGCGCGTTACATGCTGCATTACGAGAAGATCCCGATATTATTATGATAGGAGAGTTACGTGATGCGGAAAGTATCCGGCTGGCAATGACCGCGGCCGAAACAGGACATTTAGTGTTAGCAACCTTGCATACTAGCTCTGCTAGTAGCACTATTCATCGGATGATTAATATGTTTCCAGGGGAGGAAAAAAATAGCATACGTTCAATGTTATCTGATACTTTACAAGCAGTGATATCACAAACTTTACTGACAAAAATAGGCGGGGGACGAGTGGCAGCACTGGAAGTGATGCTGTGTACAGTTGCCATTCGAAATCTTATTCGCGAAGATAAAGTAGCGCAACTCTATTCTGTATTGCAAACGGGTGTCGCTCAAGGGATGCATACCCTTGATCAACATTTAAATACCTTAATAAAAGATGCTATGATTACGAAAGAAACGGCACAACGCGTTGCCAATAACCCCAGTCTATTTTTATAAAGAGACTTCCCTATGAATTATGCTCTGTTCTCTTTTACTGCTGGTACATTTTTGACCTTAATGATCGGCTATTCGTTGATGGCGGGGAGTAGTTTACTGATACCCTTAGTTATCGCGATCTTTATATGGCATTTTTTAAATTCAGTGCATCATGGGTTGCGCCATATTCCCGGTTGCCAAATGATTCCTTATAGTATTACTTTATTAATTACCTTTTGTATTGTCATTTTGTTTGGTAATGCGGTGGTGCAGATTATCTCCACCAATGTGACGGCAGTGATTGATAATGCACCTCGATATCAAGATCACCTTGTGCATATGTTCAATAAAATGGATGATCGCTTTAATCTTCGACACTTCATCCATATGGAAAACATATTAAAAGGCATTAATATTCAGTCAATGCTGGTAAATATTTACAATGTGTTTAGCGCTGTTGCGAGTTCTGCGGTTCTTATTGGATTGTATGTTGCTTTTTTGTTTATAGAACAACTCTTTTTTCAACAAAAATTAGATGCATTGTTCTCTAATCCTCAGCACAGAGCATTATTAGATACGATTATTTCGCGTATTGCGAAAGACACGCAAACCTATCTGGCATTAAAAACATTTACGGGATTACTCGCTGCTATCCCCTGTTGGATGATTATGCGTTGGGTTGGGCTAGATTTTGCTGAATTTTGGGCACTGTTGATTTTTTTCTTGAGTTATATTCCTAATATTGGAGCTATTATTGCGACGATGTTTCCGGTGTTACTCGCAGTGGTTCAATTTCAAGATCCGGTGCCGTGTACGATTCTCACCGTGGGTATTGTCTCGATTCAGTTTGTGGTTGGGAATATCTTAGAGCCTAAGTTTTTTGGTCAATCTCTTAATGTTAGCCCGTTGGTTATCTTACTTTCTCTGGCCTTATGGGGCACTATTTGGGGGATCTTAGGGATGTTTCTGTCGGTGCCTATCACAGTGATGCTTATTATCGTGTTTTCTCATTTTAAAACCACGAAACCCTTTGCCATTTTGTTGTCGAGAGATGGGAACTTATAAATATCGACTATAATTACAGGTACTCTCTCTATTTCTTTTATGAGTATCATGTCGATAACAGGCTGGGGTTTTGACGTTCGAACCGAACAGGTGGATATCTATACGTATCCAACATCACAAGATACGGATGCGGCTCAGTGTGTTTTTACTTTGGGCGATCTCCATGGTAACGCCATGAAATTGCTGTTTGTCTTAATCCGCTGGGGCATTGTCTCTGGTGTGACTCCAAAAGCCTATCAAACCTTGGCAAATATTTATCAAAAAGAGGTGCAGCAACTCAGTGCAGAAGATTTACGCTTGTTTGCGCAATTGATAGATGATGCGCAAGGTGTGTCAGGAGCTTTTCTGCGTTTGCTGGGCGACGATATGGCAGATAGAGGGCAAAATGATTATTTTACCATGCAAATTTTACAAAAACTCAAGCGTGCGGGGGTACATACTGAAATTATCCTGTCTAATCATGGGTATGAGTTTGTGGCACTATGTGAGCGTGCCCAAAGCAGTATATCAAAAGAGACGTTTTTGTCGCATTTTCGAGAGGTACACTGCGCTCCCATCACGTCGTTAAACAATCTTCGAGTGCTGATTGAAAAAGATAGGGTACTGCCAGAGGACGTGCTTACTTTTTATGAGGATGTTTATAAGCCAATGCTTGCTATCAACGGGGGCACTTTAAGTGATGATCAGCAAAAAATAGTGTTATATACGCATGCGCCTGTCGATCTTCGTTATTTTATGGCTTTAGCGAAAAAATTAGATATTCGAGCAGGCGAAGTACAAAATGCGCGTGCGTTAGCGCAGATGCTGATGAAAATACAGCAGAAATTTCAAAGAAAATACCTGCAAAACAATAGGGGACATTGTTTATTTGAAGAGACTGCGACCCCTGATATAGAGACTACGCCAGTTAACTATGGTCTCTGGAACAGACAAACCGTAAATTTGGCTTTGCCAGATTATGCGTATTTAATTCATGGGCATACTTCCGATACTTTATCAGCGCATTCTATCAATTTAGATAATAATTTAGGGAAAAGTATGGCTTTGAATCAAGGGATACTTACTTATGTGGTGCAGCGACGATAGTTGCCATACTGAGATCTTCTAAAACCGCAGGTGAGCGAGCGTCTTCAACTTTGATTTTTTGCGCAAAAAAACCGAGTTGAGAGGCAAGCGGGAGTACTTGAGTGGGAGTAGACACTGCTTGTGACTCCGCGTGTACCGTGAAAACAGGAGGCGTTGTTTCAATTGGGGGAGGACTGTAGGTATACCAGCGATGTAATAGGGCCATCAGTGCGCTGAAGAAGCCTGGCGCTTGTGAAAGATAAATGTTAGGAGCCTCTTGTTTGAAAATAAAGGTGGCGAGAGAGGCCGATAAGACATTTATAATAAGTACGGCAATGAGGCTGACAAAAAATTGAAAATGCATATCCATCTAAAATGGCTTCAAAAAGATCAGCAAACACCGTCGAGCGGGGTTTAGATAAGCCAATCATTAAACGCACTTCAGAGCGGAATAAAAAATCAAAAAGATAGGCAATTCTGGCATAATAACAGGAATTCCCGCCTAATTAGATCAGTGGTAACAAGGCATTCCGATGAAATTCTTTTCACAAACACGCATAAAATCATCCTGATGCCCTCACAGCGCGTCCATGCGCTGTGAAGGTTTGCGAAAAGGATTTTATCGGATGCCTTGTTTGGCAGCGTTTTGGGGTTGGGCGGGAATGGCTGGTAAAATTACTGCCTTCAATGAAAAAAATGCGCGACTTCGTCCTTGCTAAACGTATACGAGGTATTACAAAAATCGCAGGTGACATCAATAACCTGGTTTTTTTGCAGCAAAGCCTCGGCCTCCGCTTTGCCTAGTGAGCACACTAATTGTTGCATGCGTTCTGCATTGCAACGACATTGAAAACGCAGCGGTTTTTCGTCAAAAATACGAATATTTTGTTCTGGATATAAGCGTTGTAACAAGGTTTCAGGAGAGATAGACCAAGTTTCTTGTGGATTTAAAGTGGCTAATACCGCCACCGCTTCTTCCCAAAATGCAGCTTGTTCCTCAGGGTTTGTGCTAGGCATGGCTTGTAATAAAAGACCAAAGGCACGATCGTTTTCTACACCCAAAAATACATAACTGTTAATTTGATCTGATTGTTTAAAATATTGCATTACATTTTCGGCGAGGGAGGTAGAGTAAATAGGAATCATACTTTGATACGATTGTGGATCTTTATTATGCGTGATAGTACAGACCATGGTCCCTTTTAAAAATGCTTGGGCATAGTCTTCTTGAGTGGCTGTTTCTGCAAATTGAACCAGACCTCTTACTCCTAAACTGTGATCACATTGCGCCAAAAGTAAAGACAGCGGCTCATCGCCTTGAAACTGAACATTTAACCGGCCCTCAAATTTGAGGCTACTCGTGAGCATAATAGAGGTGAGTAATGCTTCACCCAGCAATTGTCGAATAAAAGGGGGATAAGCTCGTTGATTCACAATGGTTTGCAAGGTGTTGTTTAAATAAATAAGTTGCCCACGTATTTGATATTGTTCTAGCAAAAAAGGGCGGAGAATGTCCTGTTTTGTCATGAGAGCTCCAATTGCTGTGAATATATATTGTATTTCGTATCTTTATGATACAATAGCTGTATTCATTGTGTATTAAAAAATCATATTATGATACCACAAAATCCGAAGATAGATTATGCCTCTTTTGAAATGCGTAAAGTAGATCATATCCATCTGGCGCAAAATCCACAGAATCAAGCCGATAACATGAATTATCTCGATCAGTTACGCTTTTTACATGAAGCGATTCCTGATTTTGATTTTGAAGATATCTCTTTGGTTAGTAGGCGATTGGGACAAGAGGTCTCTACCCCTTTTTTTGTGAGCTCCATGACGGCAGGGCATATTAAAAGCCAAGATATTAATCGGAACCTGATTGAAGCCTGTGCAGCGACTGGCTGGGCAATGGGGGTAGGTTCTCAGCGTCGTGAGTTAAGTGATACTGATGCCGGCCAAGAGTGGCAGTCTTTACGACGCGCATTTCCGGATGTAGTGCTGTTGAGTAACATTGGAATTACGCAGATTATCCATACGTCAACCACACAAATTCAAAAATTGATAGAATCTTTACAAGCGACGGCACTTATTGTCCATTGCAATCCTTTACAAGAAGTGATTCAGCCAGAAGGGACTCCACAATTTAAAGGCGCTTGGCAGGCATTAGAACGACTGGTGCGTGAGCTTCCAGTGCCCATTATTGTGAAAGAGACTGGCTGTGGTTTTTCTGCGAAAACCATGACACGATTACGTGATTGTGGCGTGTCGGTTATCGATGTGAGTGGTTTAGGGGGAACGCATTGGGGACGAATTGAAGGTCATCGTGCCTCTGAAAACAGCATGCAACAACAGGCTGCGTTGGTCTTTCAAAATTGGGGTATCACCAGTATAGAGTCTCTGCAGTATGCTCGTTCTTTTCCTCATACTTTAGAACTGTGGGGCTCGGGTGGCGTACGCCATGGTTTAGATGCCGCTAAATTATTAGCATTAGGTGCTACTTCCATTGGTTTTGCCAAACCCCTATTGGAGGCGGCTTTGCAATCGAGTCAAAGCGTGTATGAAAAAATGAAGGCTATAGAATTTGAACTGCGCATTGCCTTGTTCTGTACAGGTAGTCGCGAAATTAGTGCATTAGGAGCTGCTTTATGTCCAAGCGTATAAATCCCGCTTTATTTCAAGGTTTTTCTAAGTTGTCGCGTCAGGAGCGTTTTGAACGTTTAATGGCGATGGGAGTGTTTACTGAAGAGGATCTACACTATCTTTCTCAAGGCGGTATTCAAGATATGGCCTTGGCAGAAACCTTTATCGAAAATGGCATTGGATATTTTCAGCTACCATTAGGGGTTGCGACCTATTTTTGTGTGAACGGACGAGATGTTCTTATTCCAATGGCGGTGGAAGAGACGTCCATTGTTGCCGCCTTATCAAAAACTGCAAAGTGGATTCGAGAATCTGGGCGGATGACGACCGAAATAAACGGCTCTTGCATTATCGGACAAATACAAATCCCGCGCGTACAAAACCTTGCGCGTTTAAGTACCTTGATTGAGGAACACAAAGCAGAGCTAATACAAAAAGCCAATTTAGAAGTAGCGCTGAATATGACCAAGCGTGGTGGTGGCGTGATGGACATCCAAGTGCGTTCCTTGTTACGCCAAGACGGCGATAGCATGGCCATTATTCATGTGCATATGAACACTTGCGATGCCATGGGCGCGAATATTTTGAATCAAGTTTTAGAATATCTCAAACATCCTATAGAGCAGCTCACCCAAGAAAAAGTGCAAATTTGTATATTATCAAATTTAAATGATTGTAAATTAACAACGGCAACGATTGAAATTCCCCTAGAAGATGCAGAATTGGGCGTACGTATTGAAGAGGCCTCTTATTTTGCGGAGTTAGATCCGTATCGCGCCGCCACCCATAATAAA
>JAUYSE010000142.1 GCA_030696465.1 Legionellaceae bacterium | reverse complement strand
CCATCGGTCATGTACTGCATGTACACTTCCTCGGCTCTCTCGCTTGCGCCTAGCCGAAAATTCAATTGCTGTGAGTATAATGAGCGAAGAATAAATAAAAAAATATACCCGTAATCCCTAAAGATTTTCCAAAATTATCAGATAATACTTATATGGAATATTATTGAGAGACCAGCATGAATCTCTTCATCAAAATAAGTACGGTAAGTAGTCTGGCCCTACTCCTCTGCGCTTGTAACACTTTTTTAGAGAATAAAAGTACTGAACTGGATGTATTCCCCTACTCTTTTGATGATATAGACACTCGTGTTCCAGAGCCTCCAGAAACCCAATATGAATACTCTTATAATGATAGCATTCCGGTGACGTCTGATAAGGCATCCCCTCGCGTCCCTAATACGTACCATGTCGGTAGCTATCATGGACCGATCTCTCCCAAAGAACGCGACAAGAATTGGGCAATGCAGCAAAACCCTACCTTCTATACCATTGCAGTTGCAGAAAGCGATCAAGCCTCGGTGACCGCAAAAGAATTACAACAGGTACCCAAAGACAATCGAACCGCCGAAATTAGCTACCAAAAACAAGGGAATACGCGCTATTTAGGTTTATATGGCACGTTTCAATCACAAGCTGAGGCGGAAACTGCTCTGAAAAAATTGCCGGCCGCAACCCAAGAAAAAGCTCAGATTAAAACATGGAGAGATATACCAAGTTAAATAGCGATTCGCACTAATCTTCTATAGTTCCTAATGCGGAATAGCCAACAAAAGTTCCACTTCTACCATGCCAGAAACTTTTGCTCTTTGTAAATGCACTTGTTTAATCAATACTTCATAATGATGCGTGAACGCCCACAACCAATGAATCCATAAGGCATAAGAGACTTTTTGAAAGCGTAATTTTACTTCGCCTTCTTGCGTTTGCTCTACGTCTGCAGGAAAACGCCCTAAATCACCTTGGCGTACTTCTCTACTGAGCAAGGCCAATAAACCTACTGCCGATACTTTTTGTCGAGACATTGTAGCAGTGCTTCCATCAATACGATGATGCGCTAAACGTACCAAAAGATGCGCTGCAGTCCTGTTCTCTACCTCCAAGCGCTCTCTTGCATCATGCATTGGCTCATATAATCCTTTGACGAATAACAATATTCCCAAAAAAGATCCCAGTAGACCTAGTGCCCATTTTTCTCTGGAAGAACAACGATACCACCAAGATCTTATCATGGTTGAATCTCCAAAGTAGCCAGCACTGTTCCATGTTGCATATTTGCTTTTTTCTGAGAAACTTTAAGATGTGTTTTTTCCAGCTGTTTCATCAATTCAGCAAGTTGTTGAAATTGAGAGGCCTCTACAAGAATTATCATCTGTTTATTTTGAAAGCGACACTCACGCATGTGAATAGAAGCCTCCGAAAGTGCCGGAGTAACTTTTTCTAGCAATGTCCACCACGTTGTATTTAACGTATCTTCTTGTTGTTTTAACCACTGTTGTAAATAAGGTACTGGATCAGCACCATGTGCTACCTTGGGAGCTAATATCTGCTGTGTTTTAAACAAAGCTTCTGTGAGGATAGTATGCCGCTGAGAGAGTTGATAATACTGCAATATAGAGGCTAATAAGATACTCCCCAGCCATATAAACAAACAGGCCCCGGCTCCCCACCATAAAGGGGAGCGCCATTTCCATCGCTGTATACTGGAAGGTCGGATGTTTCCTTGTCTTAAATCTAAGATAAACTTATTTGACTCTAAGCGTCGAGTGCACCAGGTGAAAAAAGGGTCCGTAATGGTCTGTGTATGCAGGGGGGTATAGCTTATGGGCATACTATCATAGAACACTATAGTGTCAGATTGTTGCAAAATAGAGGGGTCTATTAGAGAAAGCAATTGCTCACTGCAAAAACCTTGAAATGCAGGATGACGTAATAATAAGCCCTCGGGTAACCGCACAATCTCTTTAGTATGTAAGGCCATATAATCTAAAGTGACACAATCAACCTGTATTCCATAATATTGCAGCGCCTCCAAAACCTTTAATAAATACGCTTTATTTAAAACACAGACTTCTTGCTGACCCTCTACATATCGGTGTTTATCAAAGGCAAGGTGGATGTCTTCAATCGATTCTGCAAGCTCCTCTTCCAACGCATAGGTCAAAGCTTGACGCATTTTAGCTTCCGGTAAAAATGGCAAGCTTATTTTATGTATCGAGGCATGAATACTGGATAATACGACTGTCGTTCGGCACCCTTCTTTTTGAAGCGCCGAAATCTCCGACAAGGCCAGCTGCTCTAAGGTAGTTGTAGCGGTGGTGCTGGTGGAGGCAGCATCTTCAGTGGAAAATGTCTGCACCCACACTAATGGCGTCTCTATTTCTTCTAAAAACACATAAATAGAAGTCACGAAGGTATTCCTAACTATACGCAAAGCCCTGTTTTCGAGAGCCTTCCACAGCTAATTGCATTTTAAGTTGCTGTGCTAGCAAATACACTGCTAATGCATACTGCGGGCTATTATTATAACGCGTTATTACATAAAAATTAGGATACGCTAACCAATATTCTGAGCCCTGGGTTGTTTCTAATGCAATTAAACCCACTTGTGCAGGAGTATGCTCAGACGCGGTCATCGGATATACCCCGGCTTTTTCTAGTTGCTTCAAGGCATATAAAGGTACTTTAGCATTAGCATTTAGGCGATGATAAGCACTTCCTTGGATGCGTGCCGGCTGCGCAACGCTCTCTTGAGGGATCCAACCATGTTTTTGAAAATAATTGGCCACACTTGCAATAACGGCCGCATCATCGCGGGTTAAATCTGCTTTCCCAGAAAAACTCACCGCATATTTTCGGTAACTGCTGGGCATAAATTGTGGCATCCCTATAGCACCGGCCATTGAACCTTTATATTTCAATGGAGACTCATGATGCTCTTGGCACAATAACAAATACTCTTCTAATTCTCGTTTAAAATAATCCGCACGTTTAGGATAAGCAAAGGCTAACGTTGAGAGCGCATCCATCACGCGATAGTCTCCTTGGCGTTCTCCGTAGCGCGTCTCTACCCCCAAAATCGCAACAATAATCTGAGGTGGCACCCCATATTCTTTTTCTGCCTTTTCGAGCAGGTTTTTATGTGATTTCCAAAAAGCGAGGCCACCGCGAATACGATCGGGCGTTATAAAGAGTGATTGGTAGGCATCCCAGGATTTTTTCTCATAGGGGTGATCCATTTTGTCGATTAATTCTTGCTGTATACTGACTTGATTCATGATCTGTGTTAATTGCGCACGCTGAAACCCGTGTTTTTTAACCATCATCGTAATAAATTTTGACACCTCTGGGGTATCAGAGAAGGTGCTAGCCCATCCAAAAGAAATCGTGCACATAAAGATTGCACAAATGCGAAGTAATGTCATCCTGCTTCCTCAATTTCAAGCCATGAAAATTGAGGTCATCATAACATACTTATAAGCAGCCGTGTAGAGTCAGGGCAAGATCCTCTAAGTGTGCCTGTGGCACACTTAGAGGCGTTTACCCTAGCAATTTCCCCTACCCTTGCGTAAAGGTCCACTGATACGCTGGCGCTTCTGGCTTAGGCTCCAAACAAGACACTACAGGCTTGAGCGCGACCTCTGGCTTTAATTTCCATAAAGCATATTGACGAATCTCTTGCTCTTCATAAGAGAAATTTTGCGCATTCGATGCCGCTGTCGGGATTTTCGATTTGCTTTTCTTTAACTCTGCAGACATTTTCTGATAAGTTGATGCAAATAACTTCTCCGTGGGGGTCAACAAATTTAAGGTTCCCGCTTTTCTAAAGAACTTCAAAAAAGCCGTTTTACCAAAGGTATATCGTGGAGCATCTTTGACAACAACCCCTGGAAGACTCTCTGGAATAGATCCATCTTGAGCCAAAGCTAAATGACCACTAGCATCCAATTTGCTAAACAATCCTCGAAAAACTCTTGCTAATGCTTTCTGTTCTGGAGAAGCTTTCACTCCTTTTTCGAGCACTGAAAAACGCATATTATTCGTGAGGTATTTATAGGTTTCTCGACAAAACCGCCACAGAGCGACTAACGGAGACGCCAACACTATCGCCATATACACTAAGGCTTTTTGATAGACCAGTCCCCGAATAATCAGTGCTGGAATCATCAAAGGTAAAGCTAACAATACCCCAAATATCGCATAATGTTTTAAATCTTTGATATGAGCCCAGGAAAACCGACCAAATTTTTTCGTTTCAAAAGCAAAATTAAGACATTGCCCAGCCATTCGAAAAAATGATTTGACATTATTCAATAACAGGTTAAAGAGCATGTCAAAAGCACCAAAAAAAATGCCTACAGGAACGCCCAAAATAAGCCCTAAACGTCCCCAAGCAAGTATCGGCTTTTTAACATGCATTTTGATTTTCTGAAGAACATCTTTAACCGACTGTGTTGACGCAAATATTGTTTTACTGAGCAGATTTTCAACTGTCTCTTTGCTATAAAAAAACATGTACAGATTGGCCGCCGTCTCCGCCAAAATAAAAGTTATTGCGCCACCAATGGCACCCAGAACATACTGCGGAGCATATATATTTTTCAATTGAGGTATGGGTTTATTAAAAACCAAAGCTCCGGCAACAACACCTATTCTAAGACTATTCAAAAGAAACGAGCCCAGCGCTGCCCACACAGGCGCTAATAATACGGTACTTAAAATAAAGAAGCCGATCTTTCCTGTGATGCTTTGTTTAGCCAGAAATATCTTTTGGTCTCGCAGAGGATACGCAGGTCCATAAAACCAGGCAAAATATAAGCCAATACTTGCCGCATAGGCGTCGCGTACGACTTTAGTACTTGCTTTAAAAGCATACCAAGCCGATTTGGAGGCCTCTTTAACGGAAGTCCAAGCTTCTTTAGACGCCTCTTGAATACTTTGAGTAAGGCTGCTTGGCATATCTACACCTCTCCAGGGTAATAAAAAAACAAATTGTACCAACAATAACAATTTAGAGCAAGCTCCCCAGGGCAAGATCATCTCAATATTAAATCAGTATGAGAGCGCTTTTTGCTCGAAACGCGAACACTCTGTCAGAACTGCGAACCGTGAGGGAGCGGAGCAGTTGAATGTTTCAAAATGCTCCGCTCCCTCACGGTCGCGGCTCGGATAGATCGTGCTAATTTTACTCATAAGATGCGTTT
>JAUYSE010000138.1 GCA_030696465.1 Legionellaceae bacterium | reverse complement strand
GACGCGCGGTGAGAGCGTCAGGATGACTTTATGCGTGTTTACGAAAGCCCTTTATTCGATAAGCCTTGGTACCACTAATATAATCAGGCGGGAATTCCTGAGATAGTTCCCGTTATATTGAAACCAGCGCCCTTTTAGTGTAATATATTTACTCAAATCTGCGACAAATGTGAAATCATGCACTCTTTTTCTCGTTTATTTTTAACATTGCTCCTGAGTCTTCTTTGTTACCCCTTATATGCCGCTAAACCCCTGCCCGCTGATAAAGCATTTCAACTCTCCGTCACCGTGCATGATCCCAACACCCTCACCGTGCAATTTCAAATGGCACCTGGTTATTATTTATATAAAGATCGCTTTCAATTTACAACGCCGAATACTGACGATCTTGAGGTCGGTAAAATTTCTTATCCCACCCCGCTACAAAAAACAGATAACACTGGAAAGAAAATCGATTTTTATATTAAACAACTTTCTATTCCTGTTCCTGTTTTAGGAAGCACGGAGGGAGAATTTCCTTTTAGCGTCCATTATCAGGGCTGCTCTCAAGAGGGTTTTTGTTATCCCCCCCTCACAAAAGAGATACAATTACAATTTAATGAGCAACATGCATTAACGAAGGTTCTAATGGGTGATACCCCCAGCACCCCAACCTCCGTTGCTCAAGAAACGCCCCTATTCAGCACCAATATCTTCATGACACTCCTCACCTTTATGGGATTAGGATTACTGCTCGCATTTACGCCCTGCGTATTGCCCATGGTTCCTGTGTTGTCAGGTATTATTATGGGATGTGCTAAACCGCTCTCCGGACGGACTGCTTTCGCTTTATCACTCTGTTATGTGCTGAGCATGTCAGTGACCTATGCCTTATTGGGCGCCCTCATTGCAAAATTAGGGGCTAATTTTCAGATTATCATGCAGACGCCTCTGTTTATTATACCCATGAGTGTATTACTCTTTTTGTTGGCGGCTTCATTATTCGATGCCTACACTATTCAGCTTCCAAGCAGTGGACAATCACTCATTCAACGGGTTGGCAATACCAAAACCCCTTATCTGCGTGCTATTTTATTAGGGACACTTTCCACACTAATACTATCCCCTTGTATCACTCCTCCCTTAATTGGCGCCTTAGGTTATATTGCTGAAACTGGAAATATTTGGCTAGGTACTTCTGCTCTTTTCTGTTTAAGCTTAGGAATGGGATTGCCTCTTCTTCTGATAGGAACTTCTGCCGGAAAATATTTACCGCATGCGGGCCCCTGGATGGTCGCCATCAAAAATATATTTGGTCTCTTATTATTTGGTGTGGCAATAGAACTACTCTCTCGTATATTACCCGATCATGTCACGCTTTTCGCCTGGGGCAGTTTAGGCATATTTACCAGTATATTTATAGGGTTACAAACAGATGAGCATAAATTCACTACGCTCATCAAACAAACCTTCGCATTGATACTGCTCGTATGGTCAATGCTCTGTTTAGTAGGTGCGGCACTTGGGAACAGTAGCCTCAGTACGCCGCTGGCTTCTCCGTTCTTCAATCAGCAAGAAACCGCACAACCGCTCTTTAAAACCGTTCAAACACAAGCACAGTTAGAAAAAGCCTTACAAGACGCTAGTGGCAAACCGCTACTTATTGAGTTTTATGCAAAATGGTGCGAAACTTGTCGACATCTAGAGCGATCTGTTCTGCAAAAAACACGGGTTTTAACTGCGTTCAAACCACTCGCACTTATTCGTATTGATGTCACTGAAAACAATCCAGAAACCCAAGCGTTGCTAAAACGCTACGCAACCATTGCGCCACCTACTTTTATTTTCTTTACGGCGGATGGTAAAAAAGTGGATACGCTGGTGGGGGAAGTCTCGGCTACGGCATTGATTGAAGCGGCGAAAAAAACGGCTGCGTTACCGTAATTTAACTGATCCGTTTGCCCTGGTGTATTCCTTATTTCCCCGGATTTCTAAGAACAACATCTTTCACCGCATATTTGCAACAAATGACTGCGTAACTAAAATATCCGGTCATCAAGCCCATCAGTACAAAACCGGAAAACCAATAATGTACACGCAGGAATAAAAAAGCCCCTAATACAAATAAATGCGGCGTCGACGCAACCACCAGTAAACGACAAGATTGCTTATAGGTAAGGGGATAATGCAAAACATAGCGTGCAATAATCTGCCCCATCGTACTGAACACCATAAATAATGTCGAATAGGCTCCTATCATCACCCCCACTAATAAGGGATATAACATAATATCGACTATCACTCGCAGCGTATGGAAACCTTGCATTGATAAAAACAAATTCCCATTCAACTGACCATCAACATTGGTGTTGATAGATTTTTCTTGGATGTCTTCTGGTGGTAGCGAAAATCTATCATCGGTTTCTAAAAAAAAAGAAAACGGTGGGTTACGATAATAAACTTTAGACTTTGTTATTAACAAGGTTAACTCTGGATACTTTCGAAAAGAGGCTTTTCCATACTGGCCGGTGGTGTCCACTATCCCTAATACTTCCTGTTGCTCGTTACGAATCAAGTATGGCATTTTCTCTGACGACGTTAGCTGGCCATGCTCCACCGACACCGTTGGTAGATGTGTGAGCGGGAACAACAAGCGGTTTTCATAAAAATTATTAAAATTTGATGCGACCCGCACAGATAAGGGCAATAAAACTATCAGCAACACCAATACCATGTACCACCATGCAAAACCTTTCCAACGTCGAAAAACATCCACATACAACGCAGGCTTCCAAATACATAAATACAGGGCCTCCCAATAACGGTAATGCGGTTGATCTAGGGTTCGTATTTTAGTAGACATCTTATCTCCATCTTGGCAGCATACGTTTCACAACAACATCTTTATCGATAAAATAATGTTTTATCGCACCTGCAATATGCAAACATAATAAACCAATAATAACAAACGCTATCTTTTGATGAATATCAAATAAAAGATCCGAAAGCGCTTTGTTTTCAGAAATCCCTGGAAAAGGTAGTGCAAACAAACCAAAAAAACGTGGGGTATGTCCTGCCGCTTGCGACATCATCCAACCCACCAAAGGCATGGCTAACACTGTAAGATAAAGCGCATATTGCACTGCGTGTGCCAATATCCGTTGCCACCGAGGTACGCTATCTGGTAACACCGGCCGACCTGCAAAAAATATCCATATAATACGTAATAACATGAGGAGTAAGACGGTTAAGCCAAAAGATTTATGCAAGGCAATCGCCGTGCCGCGCACTCCAGAAGGCAGATCACCTAAAAAGAAACTCCCCAACACCATGGGGATTACAATCAAAGCAATGGTCCAATGAAAAAATTTAGAAAGACTAGAGTATTCTTCGCGAATCCTTTGCATATATGTTCACCTAAAGATCGTGCATATGCTCACTATACCGGATCAAAACCTTCAAGGAAAGGAGATAGTCCAAGATAAGATCATCTAAAACCAAACAATAGAGAAACGTTTTATTGCTCAAAATACACAGGTTTTATCCGAGCCGAGACTGTGAAGGAGCGGAGAATTTTGAAACATTAAAGTTTTCGCTTCCTCGCGGTCGCGAATCGAATATATCGCGCTAATATTACGCATAAGATGCGTTTGCCCTGGGAGATAGTCAATTATTCCAAAATATGCTATTCTACAACCTTGCTCAGAGGTGTTTTCGGTTTTGTAGCATTCCATCTACGACTCATCTTAGCCGGTAAAAAATACTTACATATGCATAACTATGCGCATATTTTTTATCAGCCAATCTGAATCATAGCTGGGCGCTACAAAACCGAAAACACCTCTGAGCAAGGTATAGGCATCTTTTCGAGAGAGCAGCTGTGACGAAACTAAAAAAACCTCTGTCCGTATTCTCATTGGTCATGATCAATGTCATCGCCATCGATAGTTTACGAACACTCCCCATTAGCGCAAAACTTGGATTGCCCTTAGTCAGCTACTATTTGCTTGCAGCTATTGTTTTTTTTATTCCTGTGGCGCTCGTCGCGGCAGAATTAGCCACCGCATATCCTAAGACTGGCGGATTATATGTCTGGGTACGTGAAGCATTTGGTGTGCGCGTCGGCTTCATGACCATTTGGCTACAATGGATTTATAACGTTGTCTGGTATCCCACTATTTTAGCCTTTACCGTGAGCACACTCTCCTATCTTTTTGATCCGACACTAAACCACTATAAATTATATCTACTCGGCCCCAGTCTGGGATTATTTTGGATATTTACCGCCCTCAATTGTTTTGGGATGCAGCTTTCTAGTATTATTAGTACGGTTGGTGCCATCATTGGCACTATCCTCCCCCTTACCGGTATTATCGGCCTCGGCATATACTGGCTGTGGGCCGGACATCCTTCCGCTATTGTACATGCATCGTTACTCCCCGACTTACATGCCCTTGGTGATTTTTCTCTATTTTCAGGCGTATTGTTTGGTTTATTAGGGATGGAAATGTCTGCTGTGCATGCAGAAGAGGTACGTAACCCACAAAAAGACTATCCTAAAGCATTGGTATATTCCACCATGCTCATTTTTGGCACTTTGGTGTTCGCTTCGCTCGCCATTACCTTAGTGGTCTCTCCGCACACCCTCAATATAGTCTCTGGGTTGATGGACGCCTTTGTTATATTTTTCGATAAACTACATATTCCTTGGATGATATATATACTCGCCATTCTCATTACCATCGGCAACGTGAGTAGTGTTTCTACTTGGATTATTGGCCCGACCAAAGGACTACTCGTCGCCGCACGCGATGGCAGTATTCCCGCCCGCTTTGCAAAAGTAAATAAGCACGGAGCGCCGGTGGCTATTTTAATTACACAAGCCATTCTTTTTTCTTTACTCAATACGGTATTTGTTCTCTTTAAATCTATCAATGCAGCCTATTGGCTGTTAAGTGATTTGAGCGCCATAATGGCACTTTTGGTATACGTTTTTATGTTTGCGGCAGCCATCCGTTTACGTTATTCACAACCAGAAAAACCACGTCCTTATAAAATTCCCGGAGGAATGGTAGGAATCTGGTTGGTTGCTGGTGCCGGCTTCACCTGCTGTCTACTCACCGCATGTTTAGGTTTCGTGCCTCCTACCCAAATTCCGGTTGATAGTATTTGGATCTTTGAAGGGCTATTAGTCGGGGGACTTTTTCTTTTCATGGGCGTCCCTTTTATATGGTCGCGCCCACGAAAAAGAAAATAAATACCAAGGAATTCTGATAAAAACCCAGCTATTCCCGCCCAACTCCGAAACCCTGCTAAACAAGGCATCTGATAAAACCCTTTTCGCAAACCTTCAGCGCGCAAGGACGCGCGCTGAGAGCGTCAGGAGGACTTTATGCGTGTTTGCGAAAAGGGTTTTATCAGAATGCCTTGGTACCACTGACCTTTCAAGGCGGGAATTCCTTATAAAAACCGATACCTTAATCCGGCAAAGACATCAAACTGGCATTCCCCCCTGCGGCAGTGGTGTCTACTGTAAAAGTTCGCTCCACACACAAACGCTGTAAATAATTAGGGCCCCCGGCCTTCGGCCCCGTACCAGAAAGACCTTCGCCCCCAAAAGGTTGAACGCCCACTACCGCACCCGTCATATTCCGATTAACATAGCAATTACCTACACGAATACGCTCGCGAATATAGTTTATTTTACTATTGATCCGACTATGAATACCCATCGTCAATCCGTATCCGCTCTCGTTGATCTCTTCTAATATACTATCTAAATCAGATGATCGATATTTTACAACATGCAATACTGGACCAAATACTTCTCCAGATAAGGCTTTCAAACTATCAATTTCAATCGCAATAGGCGGCATAAAATACCCTTGCGTGATATTTTCTGATAGCTCGCATTGATAAAGTATTGTATATTTTTCTTTCATGTGATCGACATGCGCTTGTAAAGCCGATAATGCATCTTTACTGATAACCGGCCCCACATCTGTCATCAACCAACAAGGGTCTCCAACGACCAACTCCGCCATTGCGCCTTTTAGCATAGTGACGAAGGCAGTATAAATTTCTTCTTGAATATACACGACTCGTAATGCGGAGCAACGCTGTCCCGCACTACCAAACGCCGAACTTATCACATCCACTACCACTTGCTCTAAGAGTGCGGAG
The DNA here is from genome assembly GCA_030696465.1 of Legionellaceae bacterium. Lineage (GTDB taxonomy): Bacteria > Pseudomonadota > Gammaproteobacteria > Legionellales > Legionellaceae > JAUYSE01. Next base: position 9,223 of record JAUYSE010000138.1, on the reverse strand, counting down.
GAATCAACTATCATCGTATTTTGTCCACCTGTTTCCGCAATCAAAGGGATAATTTCTTCCCCTCTCGCAACCAAAGCTGTTTGAATTTGATGTGCCGTTTGCGTTGATCCCGTAAATATAACGGCTTTCACTCGCACATCGGCCAACAAACTCGCCCCCACGACTTGTCCTTTTCCGGGAACTAATTGTATGACGTCCTCAGGGAAGCCCGCTTCTCGCATTAATTGCACCGCTTTCGCCGCAATTAAGGGTGTTTGCGCGGCTGGCTTCGCAATTACCGTATTACCAGTCACTAAAGCCGCCACCACCTGTCCCGTAAAAATAGCCAATGGAAAATTCCACGGACTAATACACACGACCAAACCACGAGGATGTAAAGAAAGCGCGTTGTACTCTCCCGTATATCCTTGTAATACCAGTGGATTCGACAGTAGTTTTTTTGCCTGGCTGGCATAATAGCGACAAAAATCTATCGCCTCACGTAATTCTGCAATTGCATCTGGCCAATTTTTACCAGCCTCCAAACATACTAAGGCATAAAATGTTTGCGCATGTGCCTCATACAAATCAGCCAGTCTATTCAAACAGGCCACTCGCACTTCAACCGAGGTTCGCCCCCAAGAGATAGAGGCCTCATGACCAATTCGTAAAGCCATAGCAACTTCTTCTTGATTGGCTTTTTTAACGTAGCCCACCACTTGCTCAGGCGCAAAGGGAGAAAAAACCGCTTGCCCTGCACCCTCTTTACTACATCCTGGCACCATCGGCACGGCCAATGGCGGCAGCCATGGATGATCTCTATAATGCGTTTGCAACTCAGCAACTATACGTCTGTCTGTTAAATCTACCCCTTTCGAGTTATCTCTGCTCGGCCAAAAAATACCACTGGGCAAAGGAATATTTTGATTGATTTTAGGTAATAAACGTCCCGCTTTTGCGATAGGATCTTCCACTAAAGCGCTGATCGGCGCATGATCATCCACAATACGATTCACAAAAGAGGAGTTCGCGCCATTCTCTAATAATCGACGCACCAAATAAGGTAACAAATCTTCATGACTGCCCACCGGGGCGTAAATACGACAAGGGATATTCAACGCGTCCCGAGGGACTACATGTTCGTATAAATCGTTACCCATTCCATGTAAACATTGAAATTCAAAATCTTTATACTCCCCTACAATTTCCAGAATCATTGCCACAGAATAGGCATTATGGGTTGCAAATTGCGGATAAATAGCATCCGTCATTGTTAATATTTTTTTTGCACAGGCTTGAAAAGAAATATCGGTAAATACTTTACGCGTAAACACCGGGTACTCTGGCATTCCCAACATTTGTGCTTTCTTCACTTCGCTGTCCCAATAAGCACCCTTAACGAGGCGAATGGGGATACGTCGACGTTGTTTTCTCGCAAGTGCTGCAACCCAATCCAAGACATAAAAAGCCCGCTTTTGATAGGATTGTACTGCCATCCCAAAACCATTCCAGCCGTCTAAGCTTGAATGCGTAAATACTTGCTCTATCACATCAAGAGACAACTCTAAACGCTCTGACTCTTCTGCATCGACGGTCAAACCAATACCATATTGCTTCGCCAATACGGCTAAATTCAATAACTTTGTTGGCAATTCTTGCACGACTCGCGCGCGTTGCGCTTCTTGATAGCGTGGATGTAAAGCGGATAATTTAATAGAAATACTCGGCCGCTGATGTAATGCCGCCTCAGGGCTCACACACTCTCCAATAGAAACAATGGCATCGTGGTACGCTTTTTCATAGCGCTCAGCATCTTTTTGCGTTAAAGCCGCTTCTCCTAACATATCATACGAATAACGGTATCCCTGCGCTTCTTGTTTACGTGCACGCTTCAGTGCCTCGGACATAGTACGTCCCATCACAAACTGCCGACTCATAATACGCATTGCCGCTTCTACTGCTTTACGCACCACCAAATCCCCACCACGATTGACTAAGGTCTTCAGTGCCATACTTAATACACTATCCGCTTTCTCAGTATTTAAAGCTTCTCCTGTCAACATTAACGCCCAGGTAGTCGCATTCACAAAAAAAGACTCGCTTTGTCCTCTATGTGATTCCCAATTGGCTTTTGCTAATTTATCTTTAATTAAGCTATCCATCGTTTCAGAATCAGGGACGCGCAATAAGGCTTCCGCCAAACACATCAATGCAATACCTTCACTACTTGATAAAGAATATTGACTCAAAAAAGTATCAATCCCCATATTTTTTTTGCGCCCAACACGCACCTTATCCATCAAATCTGTCGCACGCATTTGTATCTTCTGCAAAATATCCGGTGCAATCAGTGCTTGTTGCATGAGTTTATTGACGAGCACAGACTCATCCGCTCGATACACCGCCTCAATGGCTGCACGTAGATCTGTAGGAGTGGGTAATAGGGTAGACACCAACATAATAAAATTCCTCAAAAATTTTTACGGACGAGTATCTCCGTATTTTCAAACGATTATACATCATTTCAAACATGAAAAAACGCTGCTATCCTGGCATAATCTGGTATAATACGGCCATGATGGTTTACATTTAACCGAAGATGGAGTATAATAGCTCCTCTTGTATTTTTTAAAACAAAGGGGTCTTATGAAGTCAATACTCCATTATGTCGCAGCCGCATTATTATCTTTTGCTCCTCACCACCAATATTCTAGCGTCAAACACGCCATTAACGTACCTCAAGAATTACAAATTCTCTCTCATAGCGCTCCACGCATCAATAAAAATATGCTGAAAATGGCATTAACCGCTTATAATAAAGCCTCCTTAAAAGGTAAGGTCAAAAAACCTATTCTCACCGTCATTGACTACTCTTTACCTTCTAACCGCCAGCGTATGTGGGTTTTTGATATGAAAAAAGAGACTCTTTTATTCAATACCTATGTGGCACATGGCGTCAACTCAGGTTTAGATGTCCCCCATCATTTCTCTAATGTGTTCTCTAGTCGTGCCACCAGTTTAGGGGCTTTCATTACAGCCGATACCTACAATGGTTCAAAAGGATATTCCCTCAATTTAAAAGGACTAGAACCAGGATTCAATGATCATGCGTATGATCGACGCGTGGTAATCCATGGCGCTTGGTACGTAGAACCCACTTTTATTCAAAAATCTGGTCGTGCTGGCCGCAGCTGGGGTTGTCCTGCAATTGCACCTGCCCTCGTTAAGCCTGTCATTAACACCATTAAAAATGGCTCTTTAGTCTTTGCATACTATCCCGATAGCCAGTATTTACATCAATCTCATTTCGCGACGGCTTAGCGTTGTCGCAAACCGGGCGTAAATTGTCTTCCCATTTGCGCCAACCATAATAAAACATAAGCACAGCCAGCATGAAGCGGAATTTTTCCATATCGCGCATAAATATACATTAAAAACACCGTGCTCATAAACCTATGCACCCATAAGGCCCATGATTTTGACATAGTCCAGTTGTACCAACTCGCAACCAAAATCCCAAAAAAAACACCGCCTGCTACATCCCAGCACGTATGATATCCCCAATACACTAAAGCCCAGGCAATACCTGTCATAATTAATAGGATAACTACCCGTAAAACATAATGCACCGCGCCACCTAAGCATAAAGTACCATAAAATACGGTCGCTAACTGCATATGTCCGCTGGGAAACACAAACCAATGCGCGCTGGGATTACTCAACATTGGAACCTGAAAAGTCACTTTTAAAACCACGTTCACTAACATACTATACAAGCTTATTTCCATCGCTTTATACACTAAGGGGGAGCGAAACCACCCATAGGCGATGATAAATAGCAATACGTACATCTGGACGCTACCAAAAACTAAAAATAAACTCGACAAATAATCCAACACGCTCATTATACCCCTCATATTTGTGCATTTAAAATCACTATCAACCTTATTTTGCTCATATTATACTTTATCCATTCATTTTTCCTTCAGGAAACTTCAATATGCCAGGATCTCCTCATCCTACTGATTATACCTTCGGCTGGTATCTAACACCCACACCGTGTACTACATTACAAAGTTTTTTTCAAACCTCCAACAAAAATAATATTTTATATGACGAAAAAACGGATAAGTGTTACCTCATAGATGGCGGCGATTTTTGTAATATAGGTGAAACAACCTCTTCTTTTGAACAATCACCCGATCCTAAGATCCAAGCACTGTTTAAGCATATTGCACCAGAATGCTGGAAAGAGCCCCTCATCGCGGCGCCTGCAATAGATATCTTCTCTTTAGCGCAGGTGATGAAAACAAGGTTTTCAGAAACCGAGATTACTGGAATGGATACAGCGTTGTTCTAACACTGACCCTCTTAAAAGACCCTCTCTGCCTGCTCTCATTGCAGAAATCCGACAAGAGATTCAAAAAAATCCTGATCTGATGACGGTAAGCCGTGAAACTGCAAATTCAACACCACCAGCTCCTGTGATGGGATATTAGATAAATATACTACTCAAAATACGTTGACTCTCGGGCTGGGCGGCAGTGTTTGATTTTTTAGGCGCACTACGGTATCCTTCAATCCTCCGGAGAGATGGCCGAGCGGCTGAAGGCGCACGCCTGGAAAGTGTGTATACGGGAAACCGTATCGAGGGTTCGAATCCCTCTCTCTCCGCCAATCCGGACAAACACTTACACTATGACCAACTCCCTCAATGAACACAGTATTATCCACACGCTACAACAAGCATTTCCAGACTACATCGGAGATGATGCTGCCGTCATTGATTTTTCAGACGAACAAAGTTACGTTGTCGCCAAAGATCTACTCGTAGAAGATATTCATTTTCGCTTGCGTTACTCAGAGCCGAAACATCTTGCCCATAAACTATTACATGTCAATTTGAGTGACATTGCGGCTATGGGCGCAAAGACACAATTTGTATTATTGGGGATTTCCCTACCCCTTTCTTATGAACCGTTTGTGCAAGAATTCTTACAACATTTTACCGAAATCTGTAAATCTTTATCTATCGTACTCATTGGTGGAGATACCACCGGCTCCCCGGATAGCTTATTTTTGAGTGCAACCGCCATTGGTATCGCAGAAAACACCCATCTAAAATACAGACATACGGCAAAACCAGGAGATATTCTCTGTGTCATTGGTGCATTAGGCTATGCACACCTAGGCTTTATGGCATTAGAAACCTCTACCCCCAACTTAGATATTTTTAAAAAAAGTTTTCTTATGCCGCAAGCACGGATAAAAGAAGGTTTATGGTGTGGCGCACAAGCCCACATACAAGCCATGATGGATATTTCTGATGGTCTATTCATCGACCTCCAGCGCCTCTGTGAAGCCTCAGGGGTCGCGGCTGAAATTCATCTTGAGCAATTAAAAACCCATAAAACTTACCGCGAAGCCTGTCAACAATTAGCACTAGACCCACTCATCACTCAGCTTACGGGTGGTGAAGATTATGGGCTATTACTCAGCATTGATAAAAACCATTACGATCTTATTGCCGATCAATTTAAAAATACGTTCGCATATCCTTTACAAGCGATTGGACGTATTACGGAGGGGCAAGGTCTGTCTTTTACACAAAACGGAGAGCCTCAGCCATTAACCCTGACTCCGTTTTCACATTTTAACGAATTATAAACAAGGCTCTTCAAACAACACTGAGCAGCTCTCTTCATCTAAAAGTCGCATACACATCGCTTGCTGTTCTAGTAATTGCATCTCTAAAAACTGCTGTATATTTTGATGCTCTGTGTCACTCCATTGCATAATATTGAAACGCTGATATTGTACCAATGCTTGCTGCAATGTTTCAGTGGTCCACTGTACTTGCTGAGCTACCGCACCTAAAAAATCGGGTATATTCAAATAAGGTAAACAAAGCGGAATCGTTTTAATACGGGTCATCCCATCTTGACGTGACTCTAAGGTAATGCCAACAAATTCCAAGTGTTTTTGAATTTCAAGAAGATAAGATTGATATTGTGCTGCATCCTTCCATACGAAAGGAATTAACAATGTTCGCGATGCCAATGGATAGGTTGAACCTCGTAATTGCTGTAATAAAAACAAATGATACGCTTTACGTACATCCACTATGTATGGGCCTTTTTCATGCAACCACAATGCATTCACCGCATTCAATACCATCCAGTTTTTCTCTCCGCCACGCACATGTGGCAAAGAAAAAGTACTCAGAGGCCCTGCTGTTGGCTCTCGGCCTAAGATCGGTAGCGATGAAGCCGGTTTTGACCAGCCAGACATATTTCGCTTTTGCAGGCGCTCACGCATAAAAGTGGTAATGGCATCATGCACTAATCGGGGTTGATGAAAACGTAATTCATGCTTGGTTGGATGCACATTCACATCCACTTCATCGGGCGCAATATCCACATAGAGAACATACGCAGGATAGCGGCCAGGATGCAATATACCATCATACGCCTGTTTAATGGCATGTTGTAATAATTTATCTTGCACCATACGACCATTTACGTATATCCACTGTCTATCACTTTGACTACGCTGATAGCCTTCACCGGCTATCCAGCCACGTAAAGACAAACAAGCATGTTCTAAAGATACCGGGATAGCATGATCCATGAACAATTTTCCAAAAAGCGCGCGTATACGATCTTCTCGTTCAGCGGGCGTTTTGGCGCCGAGTAAATGCCATTGTGTCTCTCCATATTCACTAAATTGTATACGAATGTGCGGTTGACTTAAGGCAAAGCATTTCACTACGCGCTCTACAAGCTGCCCTTCTGTGCGCGCTGATTTCAAAAATTTTTTACGGACGGGAGCATTATAAAAAAGGTCGCGAACTTGCACCGTTGTCCCAGGCATACGGACCTCTGATCGCAGTTGCCAGCGCCCTTCTTCTACTAAAATAGCCATTGCTTGTGCTTGCGTTGCTGGGCGAGAGCAGATATCTAATACCGCGACGGATCCTATACTGGCGAGCGCCTCTCCTCGAAAACCCAAACTACTAATACGATAAATATCCTCTAATTGATGGATTTTGCTGGTTGCATGAGGGGCTATCGCTAAAGGTAAGTCGTCTTCCACAATCCCGGAACCATTATCAGATACCGTAATACTATTTAATCCGCCAAAACCAATATCTACCGAGATATCTTGTGCCCCAGAATCACAAGCATTTTCTAATAGTTCTTTCACCACTGATGCCGGTCTTTCAATAACCTCCCCCGCGGCAATTTGATTCGCAATAAAAGAGGGTAGTTGCTCTATTCTCTTATTCATACGCGTTTCAATCCTTCTGCTCTCTGTGTTATACGTTGATCTTCCCAAAGACTACCTTGTGGGGGATATTCCTTAAAATAGGCGAGAATACCCTGACACATCGCTTCACTAAGCTGCTCTTGATATCTCGGGCTTTTTAAACGTTGCGCCTCTGCAATATTAGAGATAAACCCTGTTTCGACTAACAGAGAAGGAATATCCGGTGATTTTAACACCATAAATTGCGCCTGTTCCACTCGTCGGTGGTGTAATAATGTCATTTGCTGTAACTGTTGCAGTACTTGTCGTCCCATTTGCAAACTCGCAGAAATCGTGGCCGTCTGTGAAAGATCGATCAGTACACTGCGCACTAAGCCACTGCTGTCTTTCAAGGCCGATAAATTCACCTGCCCCAACTCTGAGTAATTTTCTTTTTCAGCCAACCAACGTGCCGCTTCACTCGTAGCACCTCGAGAAGATAAAGCAAACACCGAAGCACCCTGCATATGGGGATTCACAAACGCATCGGCATGAATAGAAATAAAGATATCTGCATTATATTGCCTTGCAATTTTTAAACGCTCGCGCAAACCAATATAATAATCTTGACGACGCGTAAGCACCGCACGCATACCTGGCTGCTGTTGTATGTGACGTTGCAAACGTTGTGCGATAGATAAAACAATATTTTTTTCTTTTTCTTTACCTGGCCCTAAAGCACCTGGATCTTTTCCACCATGCCCCGGATCAATCACCACCACTACCGTTCGATGTTTACGAAGTGATCTGCTGGTCTGCCGACCAGTCGCTTTCATCGCTGATAACTTTGTATGACGTGAAAGTTGGCTTCGCGATACGCTGCCCAACCGTGGATGAATATCTATAAAAACTTTATTCTCCGTGACCATGGGTTGCCGCGTCACGGTCGGCAGAAAAGGCGTTTCAAATACTAATCGTAATAAATGAGGGGAAGGAAAACCCATCCGGACTTGTGACCGTCCATGTATCTGTTGCGATATCTGATGAACACCTACCCGAGAATGGGTATCCTGCATATCAATGACCACCCGATAAGGATTTTCAAGCGTAAATATGCGGGGTTTTATGGTTTCATCGAGCGTAAATAATAATTGTAAATGATTGGGATGTTCCTGCACTTCCACCTGTTGCAAAATAGCAGTCCAGCCTGTCGCAGCATACAGACCTAACATCATATAAAAAAAAATAGTTCTATTTCTCATGGTGTGGCTGCCAGCACCGCATTCCCTAATGTACTTTTTGCACAAATCTCTAAAAGACGTCCTTGCTCTGTATACGAAAAACAAAAAACAACATCTACGGTATTCCAGTGTTCTAAGCGTTCGGGCCATTCTACACAGCATATCGCATCTGCGCTGAAGTACTCATCAAACCCAATATAGGCTAATTCTGTTTCTTCTTGAATACGATACAAATCAAAATGATGGAAGACCATTTCGGTGCTAATAGGATACGTTTCAACTAAAGCATAAGTCGGGCTTTTAATCGTACCTTGCACACCTAATGCGCGCAACAAAGCACGAATAAAACTTGTTTTACCGGCCCCCAGCGGCCCTTGAAAAAGCAGGACTAAAGGTGCACGGACTTGTTCCGCCCAATGTGCAGCCAATAGCTCTGTTGCCGCTAGATCCGGTAAATGATAAGAACGTGTATTAAGAAATACATCCTGGTGAGAGTTTATTTCTGATTCACTGTTCAACATCAGGAATTCCCACCTTATAATGTTAGTGGTACCAAGACTTCCCGGATAAGAGGCGCTCGTAAACACGCATAAAGTCATCCTTGCGCGGGGAAGGTTTACGAACGCCTCTTATCCAAAAAGCCTTGTTCGCAAAGTTTTGGGGTTGGGCGGCAATGGCTAGCTCAACATCATTCTGTCTTAACCACCGTTAGAGTCGGTTTCTTCGATTCTGATTTTCCACCACTTGCCGAGCCG
>JAUYSE010000015.1 GCA_030696465.1 Legionellaceae bacterium | reverse complement strand
GGTCTGCATGGTATTCTGTGCGGTAGAACTCTACTTTCTCATGATTATTTGCTATTACATAGCCATAAGCAATAGCACTAGGGTCTGCATGATATTTTGTGCGGTAGAACTCTACTTTCTCATGATTACCTGCTATCGCATAGCCAGAAGCAATCTCATTAGGGGATGCACCGAGCTGTCGCATCCACTCTACTTTATCACTTTTGCCTTCTATCGCTAATTGACCTGCAGTAGTAACTAAATAACCATTTTTTACAGTTTGCTCATCAATAGGAGTGTTCTCTAATCTTTCTTTTAATGATTCAAAACTACTAGATTCTATTGATCTGTCATAAATCGAATCAAACATGAGTAATCCTCAAAGCAAATAAATTATTTATAATTATATCAAAAATATCAAAATGATCAAGTATTACGCACTATTTCGAGTTGCCTCATAAAAAATGTTACCAAAAGTAAGAAGTTTTTGATTCGTTGCCTCAATATTAATGTTACCGAAGAATAAAAAAGGGACATGACATGGGGAAGCTATCAATGGAGCTTTATCTGAACAGTCTGTCAAAACACTATCGGACGGCAAATAAAACTGAGAAAGGTAAAATATTGAATGAACTATGTGAGTCGAGTGGTTTTCACACCAATGGGGTCACACCACACCAATGGGAGATAAAAAACCAAGATAATTATTAAGGATTTTCCCCAACCATCAATACGATGTAACCGAACATCTTTTTTAAGTTATTCGAGCACCTGGAGATCCAGCGATCACTTTCTAACCGAATTTTCTGATTGTTTCGCCCCAAATACACCTTGCTCCCAAGCCCGTGTTTAAACCTCTAAATTAAATTCATCGGGGTATTATTGCATCATTTGGAATTAAACGATTAATTTCCTCTAAATCCTCCCTTGATAGATCGATCTCGAGAGCCTCTATATTTTCATCCAAGCGTTCGATGGAACGCGTCCGATGAAGCCACTGACTTTTCTGTTAGGCAGGGCAAGATCATCTAAGTGTGCCACAGGCACACGAAGATGTGTTTGCCCTGATTAGGCTAAGTTCTTCCTTATCAGAATGTATTAGTGTAGACCAATATTTTGATCTACACTCGGTGAGTTACGTGATCCAGGCTCTCTTGTTCTGTTATATGCTTAGTAGCGATAAAATTATTGTAGTCTGCTGAAAAAATCTCGAAGCGCTGGCGGTAAAACAGCATCCTCTGCTGCGTCTAACTGCGCCAACCTCTCATTCAGCTTAGCTTGTTCCGCTTGTACTTTAGAAAAAAAACGAATTGTCTCTGTCTGAGAGACGCTCCCATTCTGGATAGATGCAAGCATCCTTGGAATCTCATCTTGGGCTTGTGCCACTTGTGTTAACAGTTGACTCACTATCGCTTGTCTCTCCTTTTCTCTATTTTCTACTCTCTCTATGAATTCTGGATTCATGAATCCTTCCAACCCAGCCTGCATAATTGTTGACATATCTAACCCTTTTCCTCTACAGACCTCTAATGCCTGCGTCATCATACCCATTTGCTCTTCACCAGTAAATTCCTGTAATGGTAATAGACTCTGTTTTAGCATTTGGAGAGAAAAATCTTTTTTCCTCTCAAAAGTCCATCCGTGCATACTAGGTATGTTCGTTTTTGCTGTTTTCTGTATCATGGACAAAAGTTCTGGGGATTGCTGCATATTTTTCGCGTCAAAACCAAGCTGTGATAGTTTTGAGAGAAAATTAGTCGCTATTGGCATGAGCTGACTCATTACAGCCAGATAGTCTGGGTCTGTCATTAATTTCATTTTTTCATCAAGTGTCAACTGTACTTGCTCGTCCCATGCATCCATGCCAACCTTGCTAAGAGATGAATAGTCTATCCCAATAAGTGAAGGACAGCCTAATAATGTTTTGAGCGCCCCATTATAAAACGCTATTTTGCTTTCTATGACAGTACGCTCATGAGCGGAAGACTCAGATCTTGCCAAAGTACGTTGAAGATTATCCCGTAAGACTACAAAGGTGCTGACATCACTAAATATTCTGGATTTTAGCACTAAAGAATACAAGGGATGATTGGATTGGTATTGTATCCACTCTACAAAACTCACTAGCTCAAACTCATCCACGGGAGTCAATAAGCACTGTGGCTGCAACCTTATCAACATTGCCATGCAGGCAGATAAGAATGGATGTGTGGCTTGGGTTTTTGCTAACATCAGACAGTATTGCATCAGATTCGGATATGTTTCGCGACCTTTATTGAGTTGTACCGGCGCAACTAAAAAGTGCGGGTTCTGCGATATTAAGTGTTCTAATGCTTGTGCATCCCCTTTTTCAATCACTCGCCAGTAATCTTCATGCGAGACACGCTCAGAAAAGACACGCAACTGATCACAATTTTCTTGCCACTCAGCATTTTTTTCGCTTAACAACATTTCTATATAGAGAGAAGCGCCTTTTCTCTCTACAGTGTCTACAAAACGCGAAAACTCCACCTGAAATGTCAATGATTCTCGTGCGATATCTTCGGTTTTCAGGCTTAAAATCGAAATTTCCGCGTCAAATGCACCCTTGCATTTCACTTGTAATGAGCTTGCCTTCTCTTGCGTGGGCTCGAACTGCTGACGCATATTTTTCAATTGACGCATGATTGAAAGCGCTGTAGGTTTAACCGGCATTTTCACACTGGGAATAGGTCGATCAGTTGACGCCGTTTCTTCTACCACAGGCGTTGCAGGTAAGGACTCAACTTCTGCATCTAATAAACGTTTTAATGTCACGGTACGAATTTTCCAAGCCACAATGCGTTGTCGACTCTCTCCTGTCAATGCAATCAATTGATCCAGCTGTTGCAAGAGCGTCCCTAGTAGTTCTCGTTTCTTCTTTCCTTCTTTTGTCCCATAAAACTGGCCTTGTAAGGATAGGCATTCTGTTTCTAATGCCTTTCTTTTATGCGCAATGGCATTGGTTGTCCGTGATAACCAGGGGCGCAAAAATTTCAAAGCAGCGTCTAAGAAAAAATCTGAAAAAGACGTCTGTTGGGAATCAGACAGTTGAATCGTCTGCCAAGTACCCTCTTCCATTTGTTTCTGGTAGGTCGGTTCATGAACAAGCGTTCCCGAGGCATCAAAGTGCACGTGGACTCGATATTGTTTATCACCCTTAGTGTTTTTAAAATAAGCGGAGTAATGCATAACATTAAACACCCCTGCGTCTTTATCATAGGTTTTATATACAGTTAAATGATGGTGACATTCTGCCCACGTAACAGATCTTGGTTTCTGTAAAGGCTGTAACTCCACCATCACATATTGACTCCCTCGATTATCAACAGTAACGGGTAAGTTTAATTCGGACACCAAATAATGAAACAAAAAACTCTGAGCGGATTTGAAGGGCGCGGGCATAAGAACACCTTTTTAGATTAAAATATAAACATGATAATTGTTTTTAGATCAAAAATCAATGTAGAGTAAACGCATCTTACATGAAATGGAAAACGCTGGTTAGTCTCTCCAAAACGCATGGCAGACTTAACCTACCAATCTCTAACGGTCCCTTCGTGCCAAAAATAACCACTTTCCTTTTTATTATTCGCTAACGTATAAATTTCTTGAGCAGCGACAGTCGGAGGCTTTGTTGCCTCGTTTGTTCCCATATCTGTTTTTACCCAACCTGGATCAACGCTAGAAACAGTGACATTCGGTAATCCTTTGTTTTTAAGTGTGTTTTTGATATAATTGCATCCATAAAAACACTAACAAAACTATCAAAATGACTTCAGTTTCTGCTCTTCAAATCGATCAATTACAACAAGAAGTTACACGTTTGTTGGCATTGGTTGGGCAGAAAGAAGCGACGATTCAGCAACAAAAAGTATCCATTCAAAATTTGCAACATCAGCTTCATTTATTTCGCTCAGCCCGTTTTGGCCGAAAGACTGAAAAAGGCGTAGTGCCAGAACAGCTTTGCATGCAATTTGATGATGCTGAACCCACCGTTGAAAAAGAAATAGTGCCTGTAGTAGCTGAAACGACAGAAACGATTACCTACACACGTAATAAAAAAGGAACTGGCCGCAAAAAATTACCAAAATCCCTGCCTGTTATCCAAAACATTCATGGACCTGAGCGATGATGAAAAACAATGCTCTTGCGGGTGTACATTAACGCATATCGGTGAGGAATTTACAGTTGCTGTTCAGCACCAATATCCTGTCAAACAAATACCAGGATGTGATGCAACCTCTTAATTTTTGCTTATTTATCTTTTGAACAACGGAAACATTCTACAATATGATCATCCACCATGCCCACCGCTTGCATATACGCATACATAATGGTTGGACCAACAAAGTTCATACCTCTTTTTTTCAGATCTTTTGATAAGGCCTCTGATTCTATTGTCTGTGCCGCAACCTCCTGTAAAGATTGAGGACAATTTATTTTAGGGCGGCCTTGCACGAATCGCCAGACATACGCATCAAATGATCCAAACTCTTGTTGAATATTTATAAAAATTTGCGCGTTTTGGCGGGTAGAATACACTTTTAAACGATTTCGGATAATGCCAGGGTTCGTTAAGATTATCTCTAAATCAGCATCACTCATTTTGGCAACAATGACCGGGTCAAATTGTTTAAAGACTTCACGATAATTTTCCCGTCGCTTCAGAATGGTTTCCCAACTGAGTCCTGCTTGTGCACCTTCTAAGATAAGCATTTCAAAATGCTTATGGTCATTATGCACTGGAATACCCCATTCAGTATCGTGGTAGTGTTCATAGTGCGGTTTGTTTTTTCCGACCCAAGGACAACGGTTCATGATTTTCTTCCCTAATAGAAAAAATCACTGGGGTCAGAGTCGATTTATTTAATGAAAAAAAAAAAGAAAAAGAACCC